>JAKCBU010000148.1:0-4226 GCA_021839095.1 Pseudomonadota bacterium
GGCTGCACGACCCAGGCGGGAGGTTCCTTATTTCCAGGGCAGGATGATCTGCCGACCAAAAGTCAGTTGCGCCGACGGATACGTCAGCAGCGACGTGCGCTATCGTCAGAGGTGTTGCACTATGCCGCCATGGCCCTCGCCAGTCACCTCGTGCGTCTCAACCACTTCCGGCGGGCCCGGCATATCGGACTCTACTGGCCCATGCAGGGCGAAATCAGCCCCTTGCCGCTCATGCAGCATTCCATCGCCGTCAACAAGCATTTTTATCTGCCGGTGCTGGCCGGGCACTTTGCGCGCAGCCTCCGCTTTGCGCCTTTTCATCCGCATATGAACCTGCGCAGCAATCGCCTTCACATCCCGGAACCGCAGGTGCCCCCCGGCTATCAGCGGTCGGTACGTGAGCTGGATCTGCTGATCCTGCCGCTGGTTGCCTTTGACGCGGAGGGGTACCGTCTGGGGATGGGCGGCGGTTTCTATGATCGCAGCCTGGCGCATTTGCCCCATCGCCGCAGTTGGCGGCGCCCGCGTTTGATTGGCGTGGGGCATGCCTTTCAGGAGGTGCCCCGGCTGCCCAGAGAGCCCTGGGATATCCCGCTGGGCATCGTCTGTACAGAAAAAGGCTGTTACCGGATCGGATCATGATGGCACAAATATTGTTTGCCGGTGATGTGATGGGGTCCGCAGGAAGGCGTGCCCTGCGGTTGGCGCTGGCGCGGCTGCGGCAGGAGGGGCCGCTGGATGCGGTAGTGGTGAACGGGGAGAACGCCGCCGGCGGTGTGGGGATCACGGCGACCATCGTCCGGGAATTCCGCGGTTGGGGTGTGGACGTGATTACCGCCGGGAACCATGTCTGGGATCAGCGGGAGGCACTAACCTTCATCCGGGAGGAGCCGCGCCTGCTGCGGCCCTGCAATGCGCCGCCGGGCACGCCGGGAGCGGGCTGGGTGGTAGTGGAGGCGCAGGGCGGCTGGCGTCTGGGGGTGCTCAATCTCATGGGACGGCTGTTCATGCATCCGGTATATGACTGCCCGTTCCGCACCGCGGATGCCGTGCTGGCGGAAAAGGCGACGGATTGCGATGTCGTCCTCGTCGATATGCACGCCGAAGCCACCAGTGAGAAGACGGCCATGGGCTGGTATCTGGCGGGCCGTGTGGCCGGCGTCATGGGCAGCCACACCCATGTGCCTACGGCGGATGAGCGAGTGCTCCCCGGCGGCACGGCCTACCAGAGCGATGCGGGCATGTGCGGTTGCTACGACTCGGTGATCGGTGTGGACAGGGACGCCGCCATTCGCCGCTTCATTACCGCCCTGCCCGGCCACGGAGAAGCGGTGGACGGCGTGGCCACCTTTTGCGGCCTGCTGATGACGGTGGATACGGGCACTGGCCGATGCAGCGCCGTGCGTCGTGTGCGTTACGACTTTCCGCAGGAAATGTCCTGAGCCCATCCCCCGTCCGGCAGAAAACCGCGCCGGGACGCTTCACTGCCCGCGCCCGTTCCCTCCAGCCAGGCGTGGCGACGCGCGAGGACCACATCATCCACGTCCTCCAGCAATTCCAGCCAGGCCGTATCCCGTGGCGGCGGGGTAGGGGTCACGCGGGCTTCCCGGAGGATGTCGTCACGGAAGAACTGAATGCGCAGCGCCGCCCCCCCCGGAACCGCATCCAGTTGCTCCGGCAATTGTTCCGCCGTAGTCCGGACGCCATCCAAGGCGACGAGAATGTCGTCCGGCGACAGACCCGCCTGTTCCGCAGGGCTGTCCGTCTGCACATGGCGCAACTGCACACCCAGCGCATGGGGCAACCACTGCGCGCCGAGCCATGCGCGCAGGGTTTTCTCTGCGGGTCGTCCACCCTCATCCTGAGGACCGCTGGCCGCGCGCAGGCGCAGCGCAATGCCCATTTCCGCGAGCAGCGCCGGTAACGGTAAGTCGGTCCTCGCGGTGATCCAGTCCTGCAGACGTCCGGCGAGCGCAGGCCCGGCGAGGTCTTCGACTATCTCGACACACTGGCCTTCCGGCAGGGGAATGCTGGTGCGCCCGTAATCCTGCCACAGGCGCACAAGTACCGTGTCCAGACTCAGGGCGCCGGCACTTTCCAGGCGCAGACTGAGGTCCAGGCAGAGGGCGAGCAGGGCGCCCTTGTTGTAATAGCTGATCTCAAAGTTGGCGCTGTTGACATGGGGATGATAGAGCCTGATCCAGGCATCTTCACTCGATTCCGCCACGCTTTGCAGGAAACGTCCGGGGCGGCGCAGCAGGCGGGTAAGCTCCTTCCCGACGCCGCACAGATATTGCGCGGGGGTCGTCAGACCAGCGCGACGCAGGCAGAGGTCGTCATAATAGGAGGTGATACCCTCGAAGACCCAGAGATCGCGGGTGAGCACCTCCCGGTCCAGTGCGCTGGCGCCGAGCACCGCGGGACGGATGGCCTGCACCAGCCAGCCATGAAAATACTCGTGGCTGGCCAGACCCAGAAAACGCCGGTAGTGGTCTTCGTTGCGACCGCTCAGGTCGTCCCGGGCGCAGAGGAGGGCGCTGGACGCGCGGTGCTCCAGCCCGCCATAGCCGTCGGTGCTGGTCATGCACAGAAAGTGATACCCGGCAAAGGCGGCATCCCCCCAGAAGCGCTGCTGCCAGTCGCAGATGCGGGTCAGGTCGGCACCGAGACGTTGCAGATCCGCCTGGTGAGTGCCCTGGATAAGCAGGTGATGGGGCCGTTCTCCCACCTGGAAATCCAGCAGGGTAAGGGACCCCATGAGCACTGGATGATCGATGAGGGCATCATAGCCGGGGGCTTCAAAACCGCCCCAGCTCCACACCGCGCCGCTTTGGCGGGGGAGGGCGGTGGCTACCTGCCATTCTTCGGGGCCTTCGAGGAGGACCGCGTGCGTTTGTGTCTCCTGTCCGGACACTCGCAGGTAGATGGCCGGGCCGTTGAAAAAGCCCCCCTGATCATCCAGATATGCGGTCCGCACCGAGCGGTCGAAGGCGTAGACGGCGTAATGGACGGCCACCGGTCCATGCCCTGGCGCAAGCCGCCAGCGGTCTTTGGCGATTTTGTGCAGGGCGATATCCTGTCCGTTGCGTTCTGCGCGAATTTGGGTCACATGGCGAGCGAGGTCGCGGATGGTGTAGCTGCCGGGCACCCAAGCGGGCAGGGCGAGGATCTGTCCTTCCGGGTCCGCTTCGGAAATGCTCAGGGTTACCCGAAAAATATGGGCCCGCGGCTCGGCGCTGATCCGGTAACTCAGTGGGGCAATGGTCAAGGCGGCATTCCTAACGCCATGCGGCGGCAAGGCCGCGAAAGGCCGGGTGGTTCGCGTCCCCCAGCCACTCATAAAATACGGATTCGGCGACGGCGACCGTAACCCCGGCTTGTCGCAGCCGCTCTAAGGCAGGTTGCTGATGCCCCGCGTCACGACTGGCGCAGGCGTCGGCCACCACCACCGGTTGCCAGCCCGCCGCCTGCAGGTCCAGCGCCGTTTGCAGCACGCAGATATGCAGCTCTATGCCGGTCAGAATGACCTGCCGCCGACCATCCTGTGCCGCCAGCCACTGGCGGACATCGTCGCCGCGCCAGCAGGAAAAGGCGGTCTTCTCGAGAACCTCCGCAGCATGGACGCAGATATCCTCTCGGGCCGACCCCAGTCCCTGCGGATATTGGGCGGTGGCGAGGACGGGCAGCTCCAGGGCGGTGGCGGCTTTCAGCAGCCGGGAGACATTGTCCAGGAGCGGCGCCCGCCGCGCCGGCGCAAGCGTACCGAGCAGGCGATCCTGCAGATCGATGGCAATGACGATGCTCTGCGCCGCCTCGATACGCATGATTGCTCAGAATACGAAGTGGGTCGGCAGCGGCTGATGACGCAAAGGCGGGATCTCTGTCTCGAAAAGCTCCGAGCTTTCAAAAACACCTGGCCGGGAGTGCAGGATGCGCCGCACCCCCATGGCCGGACCGGTGCCAAGAATGGCGACCAGCCGCCCACCGATCGTCAGTTGCTGTTTGAAGATATCCGGTAGTACCGGCAGGGAGCCGGTGATGCAGATGGCATCATATGGGGCATTGTCCGCCCAGCCCTCGGCGCCGTCGCCAATGTGCAGACAGGCATTCTGAACACCTTGTGTGCGCAGATGATCTTCCGCCGTCCGGGAGAGATCGGCGCGGTCTTCGACGCTGTGTACCATTCCCGCGAGTTGTGCCATCAGGGCGGTCAGATAAGATCGGAA
>JAKCBU010000148.1:4236-4543 GCA_021839095.1 Pseudomonadota bacterium
CGGTACCGATCTCCAGCACCCGGTCCTGTTCCCGCAAATCCAGTTCCTGCACGACCCGAGCCTCCATTTTCGGCGACCACATGGTTTCACCATGCTCCAGAGGCAGGGTAAAATCAGCGAAAGCCAGGTGTCGGTAGGGAGCTACTACGAAGTTCTCGCGCTTCACCTGCGCAACGGCGTTCAGTACACGGGGGTCGAGCACATCCCAGGTGCGGATCTGGGTGTCGATCATGGTACGGCGGAGGATGTCAAAGTCCATAGAGCATCAGCGTTCCTGTGAATTTCCGACATTTAGGCATGGGTCTTG
>JAKCBU010000149.1 GCA_021839095.1 Pseudomonadota bacterium
GATCTGGGCCGCTTCCACATACATACGCCGGGTGATTTCGGCGTGCAGCACCCGGAAGAATCGGGTCATGGTATCGGCATCCACCCCGAAGCGCGCCTGCAATCCGGCCCTTGCCTCCAGCTTTTGGGCGCTCACGCGCGGCAGATCCCGCAAAAAGTCGCCATCCCGCGCCGTCGCCAACAACACACGACGGAGCTCCGCATCGTCCGGCAGCGCGCCGAAACCGTTGTAGTGCAGAATAAAAAGCGGCTCCGGTAAAGGCAGTTCCGCTACGCGATCCTGCGCGGGAATACCCGCATCCACTATCACCCCACTGGGCGGGACGTCGGACTCCATTTTGCCCCGCAACCAATTCCACATAAACCGCTCCGGGTTTTCCTCAGAAAAGAATTGTGGAAGGATAGCATAGGCTTTACCAGCAAGGCACGATACAGTGATCCCCTCTTCACACACGCCATCCTCCACCCATTCCACCGGGACATGGAACGAACAACAACACCTACCCGTTACCGGAATCCTGCTGGCCGGCGGTGCGGGCCGCCGCATGGGCGGCGTCGATAAAGGCTGGCTGGATTGGCGAGGTGCACCGCTGATTACGCAAGCCCTCGCCATCCTGCGCGACGACTGTGCCGAAATCATTATCAGCGCGAACCGCAACTTGGATCGGTATGCGCAATGGGGATACCGTGTGGTCAGCGACTCCGCGAAAGATTTTCAAGGCCCGCTCATGGGTCTGGCCGCCGGGATGGCCGCCGCCAGCCAACCTTGGGTGGCCAGCATTCCGGTGGACAGTCCCCGTCTACCCCATGACCTTGTCCGCCGCATGTGGCAAGCCAAGGAGGGCCGCGATCTGCTGGTGGTGCGCGGCGCCGGGCACTGGCACGCCGTCATCTGCCTGTGTCGCCGCACACTGTGGCCCCACTTGCAAGACTATCTGGACAACGGTGGACGCCGTGCCCAAGACTGGTTTCAGGACGTACCTTATGCCAGCCTTACGCTATCCGCCGAAGCACTGTACAACTGCAATCATCCCGAGGATATGACATGAAAACGCTCGGTGTAGTAGGATACAGCGGGAGCGGTAAGACCACCCTGCTCTGCGCCCTGATTCCGTTGCTGCGCGCCCATCGGCTGCAAGTCGCGGTGGTAAAATCCACCCACCATGACCTGGACCTGGACATCGCGGGCAAGGACAGTCACCGCTTACGTGAAGCAGGAGCGGATGCCGTGCTGCTGCAAGGCCCCAAGCGCTGGTGGTTGACCAGACCGGCTCCGGCGGAAGTGAACTTGGAAAGCATCGGCATCAGCGTGCAGCCGCAACCCGACCTCCTGTTGATGGAGGGGAACAAAACACTGGCGGTGCCGAAAATTGAAGTGCATCGCCGGGACCTCGGACACCCTTTGCTGGCGGCCGAGGATCCCCTGATTCTGGCCGTGGTGACGGATACCGTGCTGGACATCCCCCAGCCACAACTGAATCTGAACGATCCCCCCGCCGTGGCGGCATTCCTCCGGCGCTGGATCCACGAGGAAGACTGAGCATGGCCCACTGTTGTAGCGATAACGAATACGATCCCCAGGCCAAAAGCGTCGCCGAGGCGCGCGAGGCCATTCTCGCCGCCAGCATACCGGTATCGGGTCGGGAAAACGTCCCCCTCGGCAACGCCCTCGGGCGAGTGCTCGCCGACGATATCCATGCCCCCGCGGATATTCCCGCGTGGTCCAACTCAGCCATGGATGGTTACGCCCTGCGCAGCCGCGATGGAGATACCGCCAGACGTACCATCGGTCGATCCTTCGCCGGACATCCTTTCAACGGAACCGTGGGTGCCGGAGAATGTGTACGCATCATGACCGGAGCCGTGATTCCGGAAGGTGCCGACGCCGTACTCGTTCAGGAACAGGCCGTGATCCGCGATACCCAGGTTTATCCGCAGATCCTCTGCACGGCGGGTGCCAACATCCGCAACGCCGGTGAAGATCTGCGCGCCGGGGCCCTGGCGCTGGAGGCGGGAACCTGGTTACGCCCCGCGCAGATCGGCGTACTGGCCAGCCTCGGCATCCCGGAAATTCCGGTATATCGTCGTTTGCGGGTTGCCTTCTTCTCCACCGGCGATGAGCTACGCCCGCTGGGGAGCGATCTCGGACCTGGGCAAATCCACGACAGCAACCGCTATACCCTGCACGCCATGCTGCAACGTCTCGGCTGTGAAATCCTGGATCTTGGCCGCGTTGCCGACGACCCTGGGCAGTTGAAACAGGCCTTGCACAGCGCGGCAGCCATGGCGGACATGGTGATCACCACAGGAGGAGTCTCGGTAGGAGATGCCGACCACATCGCCGAGCTTCTCGGTCGGCTCGGCACCATCAATTTCTGGAAAATGAATATGAAACCTGGACGTCCCCTGGCCTTCGGACAACTGGACGAAGCCACCTTCTTCGGCTTGCCCGGCAATCCCGTTTCCACCGTGGTGACCTTTTATCAGTTCGTTCGCCCCAGCATCCTCAAACGCATGGGCAAAACGGCGCCTTGGACTGCACCGGCATTCCTTCTGCCCCTGGCGGAAGATCTCAAGAAAAAGCCCGGACGGACCGATTTTCAGCGCGGACGGTTACTGCAAACCCCTGCGGGATTGCAGGTGGCGGGTGTTGGCAGGCAGGCCTCCCATATCATGAGCGGGTTGAGCCACGCCGACTGCCTGATCATCCTCGCCGCCGAGGCGGAACACGCCAAAGCGGGCAGCCTGGTCGAGGTGCAATTGCTGGAGGGGCTGGTCTGAATGGCCCTCAATCCCGGCCATGACGTACCGCATAGGGCGCGGCGTGACTCAGATGGAAGCGAAAGTTTTCGGCATAGAGCCGCTGTAATGCCGGACTGCCCCGGAAGATCAGAAGATTCTCGGCATTGGCCTGCTCCGCGGCCTTGCTGAAATTGAAGCTGCCAGTAATGAGGGTTCCCGAATCGATGATCATCACCTTGTTATGAGCGATGGCGTGTTGATCGTCGATGAAGACGGGCACCCCCTGATTGGCGAAAAAATCGGCCACGGAATACTTCTGGGTGCGCTGGCTCTGATCAAGCACGACCTTGACCTCCACTCCCCGTTTGGCCGCATTCAGCACCGCCCTGGCGATCGGCGCGCTGGTGAAACTGTACGCTTGGATCCACAAGCGCTGTTTTGCCTCACCGATAGCCTGCACGATGGCCACCGTCGCCCCGCCCGGTGGAGAAAAGGCCACTTCGATGCTCCCCTGCGCGGGCAGCGTCACCGGGGAGCGCGGCATGGTGGCGGTCACCGCCGACCATTGATCCCGTCCCCAGCCTTTGAGCGACTGCCAGGAAGCGGCAGACCCTTCCGCCTGCGCCGCGCCGGATACAAGGACCATCCCCAAAAGCCACAGAAAAGCAGGGCCCGATCGCTCCAGTAACCCCATGGCACGCTCCCAGATTTTTAGTATTTCAGTCATTCCAACGCGGAGATTAACGGATTTATCATACATTGCCTATCACCAGGCCATCATGAATATGCCATTGAAAACCTTTGCCCTTACTATTTTGGTACTGATCGGCATGGCGGGAAATAGTCTGTTGGCCCGCGCCGCCCTGGGTGGGCACTTGATAGGCCCTTTGTCCTTTACCATGATCCGTCTGGTAAGCGGTTGCATCATGCTGTTGATGCTGGCATTCATCGCGCGTGTGCGCCCGCGCCTCTCCCACAAGGGGATGCCCGTCACGCTGTTGCTTTATGCGCTCGCCTTTGCCTATGGGTATCTGCAACTCGGAGCAGCCACAGGCACGCTATTTTTATTCTTCGCCATTCAGGCCACCATTCTCTGCTGGGAAATGTTCAATGGATATCGGCTTTCGACCGGGCAATGGCTAGGCAGCGGCCTTTCCGTATGGGGTTTGTGGATTTTGGTGGGGGGAGTCAGCGGGCTCCCCGATATGATCGGAATCATGCTGATGATCGTTGCGGGCATTTCTTGGGGGCTCTACTCCATGTTGGGGAAAAACGTCGTCGATTCACTGGCCGTCACCACGGCGAATTTTATCTGGTCGGGTCTGGTCGCGTCCCTTGTTTTCGCCGCCGTGGATATCTTTGCGCTTGGCGATGGGGAATCGGTATATATCAGCGTGCCCGGCCTATATTATGCCTTGGTGGTCGGCGCCGTGACTTCCGCATTGGTGTACGTGCTTTGGTATATCCTGGTGCAAAAACTTTCCGGGGTCACCAGCGCTTCCGTACAAATGGCCGTACCCGCGGTGGTATTGCTGGGAGCCGCGCCCCTGCTTGGTGAACCAGTGACTCGTCACTCCCTGATCGGGGGAGCCATTATGATCTCCGGCCTCTTCTTGGTCACCCTGACAAAACATCTATAAAAGTATCAGCGCATTCCCCGGCGATCGGCCCCGGTCGTGGCGGCCGTCGGTTTTGCGCGCGGCCTGCATTGAGCGGGAAGAACTAGGCGTCACCCGATTCCAGCGCCATGATCAAAGGACAGGAAACCCGCTTATCAGGATCATGAC
>JAKCBU010000150.1 GCA_021839095.1 Pseudomonadota bacterium
CCGATCTTTCCTGTGTATTCTCCAGGAGTTGCCAGGATATTTCCCATGGCACTGAGCGGTATTCGCCGCAGTCGCGTTGGCCTCTCCGGTTCTGGTGGGGCCTCATGGGGGTGAAGTCGGGACCTCCTTCTCTTGTGGATCATGTCCCGTATCCAGAATGAGGCGTCGTCTTGTCCATTCAAATTGCTACAGAGGAGAACCGTATTATGATCAAAACGAAGGCGTATGCAGCGCAAAGTGCCAGTAGCCCATTGACGCCCTACGAAATCCGGCGCCGCGAACCAGGTCCCGAAGATGTGCAAATTGAGATTCTGTATTGCGGTGTCTGTCATTCGGATTTGCATACCGCCCGTAATGAATGGAAAAACACGCTTTATCCGTCGGTTCCGGGCCACGAGATTGTGGGCAGGGTCGTTGCGGTAGGCAAAGAGGTGAAAGGGTTTCGGATCGGTGATTTTGCCGGGGTCGGCTGTATGGTGGATAGTTGTGGGCATTGCGCCTCCTGTCATGAGGGAGAAGAGCAATACTGCGCCAATGGTTTCACCGGCACCTATAACGGGCCGGTATTTGGCGGAGAAAATACTTACGGTGGCTATTCCCAAAGTGTAGTCGTCAAGGAATCCTTTGTGCTCCGCGTGCGACATGAGGAAAAGCATCTGGCGCGCGTGGCGCCATTGCTTTGCGCGGGTATCACCACCTATTCACCGTTGCGTCACTGGGGCGCCGGACCAGGGAAAAGGGTTGGCATAGTAGGTTTGGGTGGTTTGGGTCACATGGGCGTCAAACTGGCCCATGCCATGGGTGCCCATGTCGTCCTGTTCACCACGTCACCGAGCAAAGTGGAGGACGGTAAGCGGTTGGGGGCGGATGCAGTCTGTATTTCCAAGGATGAACGGCAGATGGCCAGCTATGCCAACAGTCTCGATTTTATCCTCAACACGGTTGCAGCACCGCATGATCTGGACGCTTTTCTCAACTTGCTCAAGCGGGATGGCACGATGACTCTGGTCGGGGCGCCGGCCGAGCCGCATCCATCACCGACCGTCTTCAACCTGATCTTCAAGCGTCGGCAACTCGCGGGATCTCTCATCGGCGGTATTCGGGAGACTCAGGAAATGCTGGATTTCTGTGCGGAACACGGTATTGGCTCAGATATCGAGATGATCCCGATGGATTACATCAATACCGCCTACGAGAGAATGTTGAAAAGCGATGTGAAATACCGTTTTGTGATTGACATGGCAACCTTGAAATAGGGTGTCAGGGGCCGGGATACGCGATCCTATCCGCGGGTAGTCTGCGAGGCGCGCCGGATGGGGATGACAGGTGGATCGCGGTCCGCCCTTCCTCACCCGGCGCGGATCCGCGTTGTGCCCTACGCTTGAATTGGCTACCATGCACCAGATTCATCGCGCGCACTGCGAGTCCTATGAGCAAATACATTTTCGTAACGGGTGGAGTGGTTTCATCTCTGGGCAAAGGTGCTGCGGGCGCGGCGCTCGGCGCGTTGCTGGAGGCGCGCGGGCTGATCGTTACCATGCTGAAGCTCGACCCTTACATCAATGTTGATCCGGGTACCATGAGTCCTTTTCAGCACGGTGAGGTTTTTGTCACCGCGGATGGCGCCGAAACGGATCTCGATCTCGGACATTATGAGCGTTTCCTCTCGGCACGCATGAGCCAACGCAATAACTTCACTACGGGCCTGGTTTATCAATCGGTTATTGAGAAAGAGCGGCGTGGCGACTACCTGGGACGCACTGTACAGGTGATCCCCCACGTCACCGATGAAATCAAACGGCGTATCCGGCTGGGTGCCGCGGGCGCCGATGTGGCTCTGGTGGAGATCGGTGGCACGGTGGGTGATATTGAATCTCAGCCTTTTCTGGAGGCGATCCGCCAGATGGCGGTGGAGGATGGGCGCGGTAATACGTTGTTTATGCATCTCACATTGGTACCCTATCTGGCCTCGGCGGGGGAGATGAAGACCAAGCCGACCCAGCATTCTGTGCGCGAGCTACGTGCCATCGGCATTCAGCCCGACGTGCTGTTGTGCCGTGCCGACCGCCCTATTCCTGCCGACCATCGGGCGAAGATCGGGCTTTTCTCCAATCTGCCGGAAAAGGCCGTTATTTCCGCCATTGACACGGATAGTATCTACCGCATCCCATTATTGTTTCATGATCAGGGACTGGATGATCTGGTGGTGCAGAATCTCGGTTTGCAAGCGCCGGCGCCCGATCTTTCCGTCTGGAAGGGCATTATCCACGCCCTGGAGCATCCCCAAGGGGAGGTGGTCATCGCTTTGGTAGGCAAGTATGTGGGGCTCACGGAGTCCTACAAGTCTTTGGCGGAGGCGCTGCTTCACGCGGGGCTGCGGGCGCGCCGCCGTGTGCGGTTTCTTTATGTGGATGCGGAGGATATCGAGACACAGGGCACTGGAATACTTGCCGAAGCCGACGCCATTCTCGTGCCCGGCGGTTTCGGCGGGCGCGGTACCGAAGGCAAAATCGCTACCATTCGCTATGCGCGGGAGCAACAGATACCCTATCTCGGCATCTGCCTGGGGATGCAGCTGGCGGTCGTGGAGTTTGCCAGACACTGCGCCGGACTGGTGGACGCCAACAGTACGGAACTGGACCCCCGCACCCCGGCACCGGTCATTACACTGATGACCGAATGGTCTGATCCTGAAGGTCACAAGGCGTATCGGGAAGAGGGTGGTAATCTGGGTGGCACTATGCGTCTGGGTGAGCAGGCGTGTCGTCTGGAGGCGGGCAGTCTGGTGGCGCACGCCTACGGACGTGAACGCATCCACGAGCGGCATCGACATCGTTTCGAGTTCAATAATCGCTACCGCGAATTGCTGGCGGCGGCCGGATTGCGTTATACCGGGTTTTCCGCGGATGGTGAATTGGTAGAGGTGGTGGAGTTGCCGGATCATCCTTGGTTCCTCGGCTGTCAGTTTCATCCGGAATTCACCAGCAACCCGCGTGAGGGGCATCCGCTCTTCGATGCCTATCTGCGTGCGGCCGTCTTGCAGCGGGCACCGGGGGACGCGCCATGAAACTTTGCGGCTTCGAGGTGGGTTTGCAACACCCCCTCTTTTTGATGGCCGGACCCTGCGCCATCGAGAGCGAATCCCTGGCTCTGCGGACGGCGGAAAGTCTGCGCGACATCTGCGCTCGTCTCGGTATCTCATTCATTTACAAAAGCTCTTACGATAAGGCGAATCGCTCTTCGGGTCAGAGTTTTCGTGGGCCGGGTATGGAAGAGGGGCTACGTATCCTTGAAAAAGTCCGTCGCGAAACCGGCGTGCCGGTGATTACCGATGTTCACGAAAAAGCGCACGTGGCTGTCGTGGCCGAGGTGGTCGACGTCTTGCAGACGCCCGCTTTTCTCTGTCGGCAGACCGACTTCATAGAGGCCGTGGTGGCCGCCGGTAAGCCGGTAAATATCAAAAAAGGCCAGTTTCTCGCTCCTTGGGATATGGTCCATGTGGTGCGGAAGGCCAAGGCGAACGGCAACGACCAGATCATGGTCTGTGAGCGCGGTGCGTCTTTTGGCTATAATAATCTGGTTTCGGACATGCGATCCCTGGCGGTCATGCGTCAGACCGGTTGCCCGGTGGTTTTTGATGCTACTCACTCGGTACAGCTTCCTGGCGGTCAGGGTGACCGATCCGGCGGTCAGCGTGAATTCATCCCGGTGCTGGCGCGGGCGGCGGTTGCCGCAGGGATATCCGGGCTCTTTATGGAGACTCACCCCAATCCGGCGCTGGCCCTGTCTGACGGCCCCAACGCGTGGCCGCTCGGTCACATGGAAGGTCTGTTGCGCGTCCTCCAGCAGATCGACCATTTCGTGAAAGCCCAAGATTTCCCTGAAAACTACCCCGAGGAGTTAGCATGAGCGCCATCGTCCGCATTCAAGCCCGTGAAGTTCTTGATTCGCGCGGTAACCCCACCGTGGAAGCCGAAGTCCATCTGGACAATGGCGCCGTGGGCCGTGCCATTGTTCCCAGCGGCGCCTCCACGGGCGAACGTGAGGCGGTAGAGTTGCGCGATGGCGGTGCGCGTTACGGCGGTAAAGGGGTGCGCAAGGCCGTGGAGCACGTCAACGGCGAGATCCAGGATGCCTTGCTGGGTATGGAAGTCGAAGCGCAGGAACACATCGACGCCGCGCTTTGCGCTCTGGACGGCACGGCCAATAAAGCGCGCCTCGGCGCGAATGCGATCCTGAGCGTTTCGCTGGCGGCCGCCCACGCGGCCGCCCACGCGGCCGGTCAGCCCCTGTATCGCTACATCGGTGGGCTTGGACCTCTGCAGTTGCCCGTCCCGATGATGAATGTCATCAATGGCGGTGCGCACGCGGATAACGATGTGGACATGCAAGAGTTCATGCTCATTCCCGCGGGTGCAGAGTCTTTTTCCGAAGCCTTGCAGATGGGGGTGGAGGTATTCCATAGCCTCAGGTCTGTGCTGCGATCGCGCGGACTGGCAACGACG
>JAKCBU010000151.1 GCA_021839095.1 Pseudomonadota bacterium
GGTAACCACCGGAAAGATTGTCCAGCGTAACCACCGCCGCAGACCCCTGAGTCAACCGCTTGACCATATGGCTGCCGATGTAGCCGGCGCCGCCGACAACCAGAATCTCCATGCTTTTTTGCCCCCTCTTCGGATGTCTACGCACAGGATACCCCGACGGCCTCCTGCCCCGCAAAAGGCCGCCCGTTCCGGCCCAGCGAACCGTCCCGTCGGCTCGAGGGTTTTCCGCCTCGAGGGCGGCCTGCGGGATGATCGCGGCGTGGTGTCATGAATCCCCTCTTTTCCGGGCGGCGCGTGGATGGGACTCCCGCACCGCCAGCGCGATCCATAGACCCGAAAGGGCGACGATAGCAGCGGTCACCCAGATCGCGGGGAGGATTCCGTCACTCCATTGCGCCACCAGACCCAGCAGCAGTCCGCCAACGGCATAACCCGTGTCACGCCAGTACCGGTAGATGCCGAGTATGCGTCCCCGTTCCAGGGGCGGGGCCGTGTCGGACATGGCGGCGACCAGATTCGGGTAAAGAAGCGCCATGCCCAGACCCAGGACCAGCGCCGCCAGCACCCAGAAAACAACACCCTCCACCAAGGCCGTGGCCACCAGGCCGGCAGCCAGCAGAAAAAAACCGCTGACGATGGGGATTTTTCGCCCGATGCGATCGGCCAGATGACCCGTCCAGAGTTGCGCTCCCCCCCAGATGGCCCCGTATACGCCGGTGATCCAGCCGATGGCCACCACCCCCAGGCCATGCTGCAGAAAATAGAGCGGAAAGAGCACCCAGACGAGCGTGTCGACCACCTTGTTCGCCACCCCGGCCTGACAAAAGGCGCGATACCGCGCATTCCGGAAAGAGACCTCGACAAAAGCGTGCATCCAGCCGGCGGTGGCCGGCGGCGCGGATACGGCGTGCTCGGCGTGCTCGGCATGGACCCAGGCCAGGGTATCACGCACCCGCACCAGCAATAGCAGAGCGAGCAGAATCGCGCCCAGCCCGAAGAGCAGCAGGGCCCAGCGCGGACCATAGCGCACCGCCAGATAACCGGTGGCGAGACCCGCCAGACCCATGCCCACGTAACCCGCCGCCTCGTTGATCCCCACCGCCAGTCCCCGTTGGCGGCTGCCCGCCAGGTCGATCTGGCTGGTCACCGTCATCGTCCAGGTGAAGGCTTGATGGATGCCGAGAAAAACATTGGCGGCGATAATCCACCACCAGTCGGGCGCGAAGAAAATCAGCAGGGGAATGGGAATCCCGGCGATCCAGCCGAGCAGCAGGACGCGCTTGCGTCCGACCCGGTCGGACAGGGCACCCGCCACCAGATTGAGCGCCCCCTTGACCAGCCCAAAGGAAATCACGAAGCTCGCCAGAAAGAGGAAGGCCCCCTTGGTCACGCCGAAATCATGGGCCAGGGAGGGCAGCACCGTGCGTTCCATGCCGATGACCAGACCCACAAAAAACACCTGCACGGTCTGCAGCAGAAACTGGCCACGGTTGCGGACGATTCCCCGCGGATAGGCCGTGGCCGATGCCCGCGCTGAATTCATGACGACGTCTTGCGCAGTGGTACGACTTCCGCCAGTTGCCGACGACAGGCGCTGGTGAGATCCATCTGCGCGAGGATCAGTTGCCGGACGATCTCGCAGGTCTCCAACACCTGGAGACTGGTGAGGCGGTAGTGGCAGAACGTGCCGCACTTGTCGCAATGCACCAAACCCCGCGCCTTGAGCACGTTGAGGTGTTGCGAGACATTGGCCTTGGACAGCCCGGTCAACTCGGCCAATTCCCCCGCGGTATGCTGTCGTTCGCCCAGGTGGTGGATTATCTCCAGACGCTTGGGGTGTGCCAGCGCCGCGAACACCTCCGCGAAAAAGGCGAAACGCACCGGATCGCCACTCATGCCGCCGATCCCAGATTGGTGGCGACGATGCGCGCCATCTCCGCGGGCCGTGCCGGAATATCCGCCACCAGAGTGGCGACGAAGGTGTCCCGGTCCATATGGAGATAGGGGTTCCAACGCTTCTCAAAGCCCAAGGTGGATGAGGGTTTGCCGGACAGACCCGCACCACAGACGCTGCCCGCGGCATGACCGGGAAAGATTTCCAGATCGTCCGGCAGAACCAGCAGCTTCTGATGAATGCTGTCGAAGAGGCGCCCAGCCATTTCCTCCGGGGAGCCGCCCAGATCCGGGCGGCCGA
Source organism: Pseudomonadota bacterium (assembly GCA_021839095.1). Next base: position 2,195 of record JAKCBU010000151.1, read on the forward strand.
CGCCGCTGACAAAGAGGGTGTCCCCGGTCAATACGAACCATGGATCCTGGCTGCGCCGCAGGTCGCTGACCAGCAGGCAGACGCTGTCCAGGGTATGCCCGGGGGTGTGCAGGATTTTCGTCACCACATTGCCGGTTTCCAGCACTTCACCATCCGCCAATCCGCGCAAGGGGAAATGGACTTTGCCGATGTCACTTTCGTGCATGCCGTAGGGCGCGCCTGTCAATTCCGCCAGTCGCCTGCCACCGGAAAGGTGATCGGCATGGATATGGGTGTCGATCACAAAACGGATGCGCACCGCAGCCTTTTGCGCTTCCTCGAGAAACCACGGCACATCGCCGGCCACCACATCCACCGCCACCGCCGAACCCTGGCTGCCGCATCCGTAGAAGTAGGACAAGGTCCCATCGCTGTTACTGCGTTGCTTGAAAAACATGGATCACCTCGAATGTTTATTAGTTAATATAATATGCAACTATTAAACTAGAAGAGCCCCGGCCATTTGTCAACGTCCTCGGATCCCCGGTGAGCGCCCCGGGACGCACAATCCCCGCCGCGGCCGGAAACCGGCGCGCCTTGATCTTCAAGAACCGTCGTCCCGCTCTCCCGCAACGACTACCAGGCCGCCCCAGGGCAGCGTGTGCGGCAAAAGCCGTTCCAGCGTTCGCGCCATGCGATCCCCGCCCGGGAGGAATATGGCGGAACGCACCGTCAACCGACGTACCGCCAGACCGGAAAATACATGGAGCAGATCATCGGGACGGTGCCATCGCGCCCCATGGTAGGCCCCACGCCCGCCGCTCCGACCTTTTTGCGCGTAGAGCAGGCTGGTCCGGTTGAGCCAGCCGATGGCAAAACGCCGGCGTGCCACCCGCACGATCTCGGTCACGGCTTGCCGCTCATCCTCCACAAAACACAGCGCCGCGACCGAGATCACCCGGTCAAAGCTGTGGTCGGGAAAGGGCAGGGCGCGGGCATCCCCGGCGACCCAGCGCACTGCGGGAGGGCTGTGGGCCCGGGCAAAGGCGAGCCAGTCCAGATTCGGATCGAGGCCGGTGGCGAGGAGGCCCTCTTCGGCAAAGTGCCGGGTGAACCAACCGGTACCACAGCCCACATCCAGGAGCGTATCGCCCGGCCGCCCTTGCAAGAGTCTGGAGAGAAGGCGGAACTCCGTCGTGCCGATCCAGGCCCCGCGGGCGGTGTCATACCAAGCGTCATAGGCAGCGGCATCCACCGTCAGGACGCCAGTCCGCGTCCGGCATGGGACAAGGCACCTGCCGTCCCGTCGATCCGCGCCGCGACGCTCTCCGGACCCCCGCGCATGGCCAACCCCATCAAGAGGGCCACACGGCAGGATAATGCGCCAGGCATGACGGTGATTACATCGGGGAGCATCGGTGATCCTCCGCGTTGGGAAGTCTTCCTCGCCATTTTTAACCAGGGTCAAAGTGATACAGGCCGCCCGGAATGTCAACGGTGAGGCCCCGCGTCCCTGCGCTTCCCGATGCAAACAGGACGCCCATCGATCCCCCTCCCCAAGCGCCCGCGCCTGGTGACCGCCCGACATTCCACAGGACCGTTCCTTGACCGACATCAAGGAACAAAATAGATGAAACTATCAATATCTTCTTCACCCACACTCGGGAAACCAGGAGGATGCTATGTTTTGTTACCAGTGCGAACAAACGAATAAGCACGCGGGATTGGCCGGTTGCACAGTGGCGCCGGGCACCTGTGGCAAGGATGAAACCACGGCCGATCTGCAGGACCTGTTGATCCACCAGGTCAAGGGAATCGCCCAATACGCCCACCGCGCCCGGGCGTTGGGTGTGGTGGATAAGGATCTGGTCGCCTTCCTTCTTTACGCCCTGTTTACCACTCTGACCAACGTCAATTTCAATATCCCCCGTTTTCAACAACTGATCCAGGAAGCCGCGAAACACCGCGATGCCATCCGGGATCGTTATATCGAGGCAGCCACCGCGCGTGGAATCCCGCCCGAGACCCTGTTCGGGCCAGCGGATTTTCAACCGGCGGAAGGCCTGGAACAACTCTTGGCGCAAGCGCTCCACGTTTCCGTGCGGGCCGGAGAAGAGTCGGTGGGCGCCGATGTGGTGGGCTTACGCGCCCTGATCCTGTACGGGATGAAAGGCGTGGCGGCTTACGCCCATCATGCCCGGATGCTGAATTATCAGGACGACGAGGTCGATGCCGGGGTTGAGGCAATGCTGGATT
>JAKCBU010000152.1 GCA_021839095.1 Pseudomonadota bacterium
ATGTGGCCACACAGAGCTCGGCGCGCCGGGGTCGCAGATAGTCGAGGAGCAGCGCACGATAACGGAGGCGCGCCGCGGGGCTCCCCAGGGAATTGATCTGCAGAGACGCGGTCACGCCCGCCGTGCGCAAAACGCGTGCCGACAGGGCAATGACTTCCGCATCGATACTGGCCGCCGACAGCCCGAAAACCTCGACCCCCAGTTGATGGAACTGCCGATAACGGCCCTTCTGCGGACGCTCATGCCGGAACATCGGTCCCAAATAGTAGAAGCGCGGCGTCTGGCCACGCAGACGCTGCCCCTGAATGGCCGCGCGCGCGCAGCCCGCGGTTCCTTCGGGACGCAGGGTAAGGCTATCCCCATTGCGATCCACGAAGGTATACATTTCTTTCTGTACGATATCCGTCACGTCGCCGATGGCGCGAGAGAAAAGATCGGTGGACTCGAGCAGAGGTAAACGCACTTCGCCATAGCCGTAGAGCGCCAGCAACGCGCGCAGATCGCCTTCCAACGCTTGCCAGGCGACACTTTCCTCCGGAAAGATGTCGTTCATGCCGCGCACGCCCTGCGGTATTTTAACCGCCATGCGGACTCCCGAACGGGGGTCCGAGCACTCGCTCAGACCTCATGCCGCGCTGCCTGCCGCTCGGCGATCTCCGCACGAATCCGCTTTTCCAGCACGTCGACGATATCCTTGTTTTCTACACGGTCGACCTGTTTGCCACGATAATAAAGGATACTGCGCCTGTCGCCGCCGGCCAGGCCGATATCGGCTTCTTTCGCTTCGCCGATGCCATTGACCACACAGCCGATCACCGAGACATCCATGGGTTCAAGGATATCTTCCAGACGCGCTTCGAGGGCGTTGATGGTATTGATCACATCAAACTCTTGCCGGGAACAGGATGGACAGGCGATCAGATTAATCCCTTTCTGACGCAAATGCAGACTCTTGAGAATATCGAAGCCGACGCGGACCTCTTCCACCGGATCGGCCGCCAGCGAGATGCGGATGGTGTCGCCAATGCCTTCCCGCAGCAGCAGACCCAGTCCTATGGCGGATTTGACGGTACCCGAACGCAAGCCGCCCGCCTCGGTGATCCCCAAATGCAGCGGGTAGTCCACCTTTTCCGAGAGGAGACGATAAGCTCCGACGGCGAGAAAAACGTCGGAGGCCTTGACGCTGATCTTCACATCATGAAAGTTGAGTTCATCGAGAATACCGACATGGCGCAAGGCGGATTCGACCAACGCTTCCGGCGTCGGTTCGCCATATTTCTCCTGGATATCTTTTTCCAGAGACCCGGCGTTGACGCCGATGCGGATGGGAATGCCCTTATCCTTGGCCATTTCCACCACCCGTCGCGTTTTGTCCAGAGAACCGATATTACCGGGGTTGATGCGCAGGCCATCCACACCATCCTCCATCACCTGCAAAGCGATGCGATGATCGAAGTGAATATCGGCGACCAGAGGTGTTTCCACCTGCGCCCGGATGGCCTTGAAGGCTTCCGCGGCGTCCATGCCGGGTACGGACACCCGGACGATATCGACACCAACGGCTTCCAGGCGCCGGATCTGCGCGACCGTGGCAGCCACATCGCGGGTTTCGGTGTTGGTCATGCTCTGTACGCTGATCGGCGCACCACCGCCGATCGCCACCTTGCCAACGTGAATTTGCCGGGTTTTGCGGCGATGGATGGGAGATTCATGGTGCATGGGAAACCTCGCTGGAAATGGTTGCGGTACTGGGCGCCGCAGCGGAAGAAACGGTAGCGGCGGACCCGCCGACTGCCGGAACAGCGACAGTGCCCTGCTGACCAGAGATTGCCCCATGCACCGAAGCGCTGTTGACCGGCCCGCTCATGACAGGGGCGGTGCCCACCTGCAATCTTGCCACACCCAGGGCATTGGCGGGAAGCGCGACCGGGTTACCCTGGTACCGGATGGTCACCGCGCTGGCCTTGCCCACCAGCACCCGGTAAGGCGGCGTTCCGGAATCGATGCGCAACCGATTGCCTCGCCGCCCCAGCGCGGCGAGCAGAGTCCTTCCGGAAGCATCTTTGACCTGAACCCAGCAATCCGCGCTGAATTGGAAGGTCAGCCCACGCGCATGCGCTACGGCAACGGAGGAGTCGGCTGCCATCACCGGCGGCGAGGACTCTGCGTTCAGCGCCAACGCGGCCGCCTTGGGTGCGGTATTCGTCGCCGAAACCGGGGCGACCGGGTGTTTCACGGTGGCCGAACGCCCCGTTGCGCTGGGCGAGGACTTCAGCGGAGGTGCATGATGATGCGCCGGTTCATTGCTCCAGAACCACCAGACCACCGCGATGATAGCGATGCCAATGAGGATGGAAAAGGTCAAGATCCGCCGGCTGTAATCCAATAGCGGGCCCTCGTTACCAGGCAGCACCGTTTCGGTGGGACGCAAGCCGGAGCCATTATTGTGCGCATCATACGCCTTAAGCATGGGCTCGGGGTCCATATTCAGCAAACGGGCGTAATTCTTCAAAAAACCGCGGGCAAAGGCCGCGCCGGGCAGGGCGGCGTAGTTCTCCTCCTCCAGCCCTTTTACCTGGGCCTCGGTGATATGCAACCGTTCAGCCGCCTGGCGCAGACTCCAGCCGCGCGCTTCCCGCGCCGCCCGTAGACTCTGGGGGGTATCGCTGTCCACTTCCGGATCCATGAGCGCTGCCTCAACTGTTTTGCAGGAGCAATCGTTGCGCCTGCTTGCCCGCCGCAGAATAAGGCGATGCATTCACGCAACGTTGCCAGAACGACCGCGCCTGCGCCGTCCGTCCCTGTTGGGCCGCGATCCGGCCCGCCAGTAACAACGCACGCGCATTGTCCGGTTCTTGCGCCAGCACCACTTGCAGATGGGCAAAGGCGGCATCCGCTTTGCCTTCCCTAAAATCCATTTCGGCAAGCATTTGCAGCGCAGGCGGATAGTTGGCCACCAGATAGAGGGCGCGGTTCAACGCATTGCGCGCCGCCGACATCTCCTTCAATCCTGCGTAAGCCTGCGCAAGGTTGGTCCAGGCGAACTGCGGGGTGCTGTACAAAGGATCTTCGGTGGCCTTCTTCAGTTCCACGACAGCCCCGGCGTAATCGCCCGAGTGGAGGAGAAAGGCACCATAATTGTTGCGATACTCCGGATTCTTGCGGTCAATGGAGAGGGCCCGATGAAAGGCCCCGCGGGCCGCGGCATCCTGCTGCAATTGCGCATAGGCCAGGCCCATCACATTGTACGCGTCGGCGTAACCGCTGTCGTCGGCAATCGCCCTCTGCAATTCCCGGATCGCCTGCCGGGGATGGCCCTCTTGCAGGTACGCCGCGCCCAGGGAGGTATAGATCTTCGCTTTGGCTTTTTTGGGATTGGCCGGCGGGGGGGCGAAGTTCGAAGCGGCATCGACCTTGTGCGCATGCGCGATATACCGGGCCATTTGCTGGTCGGGTGTCAGCGCCGCCTCCTTACCGCCAAACAGTCCACAACCGCTCAACAGAAGCACGCCGACACCCAAGCTCAGGAATTTTTTCATGCGTGCCTCGCCAAAGGAACGCTGCGCCGGCCATCGCGCACCTGCCCGGCTAATTGGCCGCAGGCGGCGGCGATGTCATCGCCACGTGGTCGTCGGGTCACCGTCATGACATTCCCCCGCAGAACGATGTCACGGAAGGCGTCGATGCGCGCCGGCGGCGACCTGCGATAATCCGAACCAGGAAAAGGGTTGAAGGGAATCAGGTTCACCATGGAGGGGATGCCGCGCAGCAGACGGACGAGTTCACGGGCATGGATATCCGCATCGTTGATGCCATCGAGCATCACATATTCGAAGGTGATCTTCCGCCGGGGTGGTAATGGGTAGCGACGGCAGGCGGCGAGCAGTTCGCTCAGTGGGTAATGGCGGTTGACCGGCACCAGGACATCGCGGATATCGTCGCGGCTGGCGTGCAGACTGATGGCCAGGTTCACAGGGCTTTCCGCGCCCAGGCGATCCAGGCCCGGGACGATCCCCGCGGTGCTGACGGTGACCCTCCGCGCACCCAAACCATACGCACAATCGTCGCGCAACAGGTTCAGGACGGGAAAGACGTGACGCAGATTGAGCAGGGGTTCGCCCATGCCCATGAACACCACATTGGTGATCGCCTCCATCCCGAGAATTCGCCGCGCCACGCGTATCTGGGCAATGATTTCGTGCGCCTCCAGGTTGCGGCCGAGCCCCTGCGCGCCCGTCGCGCAAAAGCTGCAAGCCAGGGAACAGCCCACCTGAGAAGAAACGCATAACGTTCCCCGCGTTTCCTCGGGGATAAAGACGGTTTCAATGGCGTCCCCCCCGGGAAGCGCCAGCAGCCATTTACGGGTGCCGTCAGCGGCCAGCTGGTCGGCGACGATTTCCGGTTCGTCCAGCCGGGTTTCCGCGGCCAA
>JAKCBU010000153.1 GCA_021839095.1 Pseudomonadota bacterium
CCTCTTGTCCCAAATCAAAATCACTGAGCCCCTTGGCCTTGGCGCCCAAACGATGACGCACCCACATCCCCGCGGGGAGCAGCACCAGGCAGAATCCCAGAAAAACCCAATGCAGCACGGTGTCCGGCAACAGTAAGCCGGTAATGGCGGTAAACAGGGCCGCCAGCGCCACCGCCGCCAGGTAGAAAGTGCCCGTAAAAAGCTCCGCCAGTCCGGCGGCGAAGGCGATGACGACATAGACCATAAGCATCGTCACCCTCCGGGACTAACTCGCCTCGGTCAACTGCAAATAGATCGCCCCCAGGGGCGGCAGCACCAACGCCAGCGAATAAGGCAATCCCATCCAGGCCTGGGTTTGAGCCGGCTGCGGCACGTTGCCGACATTGCCGCCGTGATAAGCGCCCGCGTCACTGTTGAAGATCTCCCGATAACGGCCCGCAACAGGCACTCCGAGACGATAATCGTGCCGCGGTACCGGCGTGAAATTGAACACGGCGAGCACGAAACCTCCGTCCCGATCCCAGCGCAGGAAACTCAGCACGGACTGGTCCGCATCGTGACAATCCACCCAGGAGAAGCCTTCACTCTGGAAGTCCTGCGCATGCAAGGCCGGGATATCCCGATACAATCGCGCCAGATCCCGACTCAACCGCTGAATACCCTGGTGCCAGTCCCACCGCAGCAGGTCCCAATCCAGGGCCCGCCCGCAATCCCACTCCGCCCCCTGACCAAACTCATTGCCCATGAAATTCAGCTTCTTGCCGGGGTGCGCGAACTGGTAGCTGAAGAGCAAGCGCAGATTGGCGAAGCGTTGCCAGACGTCCCCCGGCATCTTGTCCAACAACGAACGCTTGCCATGTACCACCTCGTCGTGGGAAAGCGGCAAAATGAAGTTTTCCGAGTACGCGTACAGTTGACTGAAGGTGAGGTCGTTTTGATGAAAGCGGCGATAGACCGGATCCTGCGCCAGATAAGCGAGGGTATCGTTCATCCAGCCCATGTTCCACTTCATGGAGAAACCCAGCCCCCCGACATAGGTGGGGCGCGAGACCATCGGCCACGCCGTGGACTCCTCGGCGATGGTCAGAATACCGGGATGACGCGCATTGAGGACCACGTTCATCTCGCGCAGAAAATCAATGGCTTCCAGATTCTCCCGACCACCGTACTGATTGGGAATCCATTCACCTTCCTGGCGCGAATAATCGCGGTAGAGCAGGGACGCCACCGCGTCCACACGCAACCCGTCGATGTGGAAACTGTCCGCCCAGTAGCAGGCGTTGGCCAGGAGAAAGCCGCGCACCTCGTTGCGCCCGAAGTTGAAGATATACGTGCCCCAATCGCTGTGCTCACCCTCGCGGGGATCCGCATGTTCATACAGCGCGGTGCCATCAAAACGTGCCAGCCCCCAGTCATCCTTGGGGAAATGACCCGGCACCCAATCCAGCAACACGCCAATGCCCGCCTGATGAAAATGATCCACGAAGGCCCGGAAGTCGTCGGGGGTGCCAAAACGGCTGGTGGGCGCAAAATAACCGCTCACCTGATAGCCCCAGGATTCATCCAGGGGGTGCTCCATCACCGGCATCAACTCGATGTGGGTATAACCCATGTCTTTACAGTAGGCCGCCAGGCGCTCCGCCAGGGTCTCATAACTCAGGAAACGGCCTGCCGCATCCCGTTGCCACGAGCCGAGGTGCACCTCGTAGAGATTCATCGGGGCATGCTGCCAGTCCCGGCCGGCGCGCGCCGCCATCCACTCCTGATCCGCCCAGACGTGGTCGTTTTCCACGATCCGTGCCGCGGTACTGGGCCGCAGTTCAAAGGCATGGGCGTAAGGATCGGTCTTGACAAACACGGCACCGGACGCACGGTGACGCATCTCAAATTTGTAGATCTCGCCCACCCCGAGTTCCGGAATGAACAGTTCCCAGAGCCCGCTTACCCCACGCGCGCGCATGGGATGCGCGCGACCATCCCAGCCGTTGAAGTCACCCACCACACTAACCCGCTCGGCGTTGGGCGCCCAAACGGCGAACAGCACACCATCCACCCCTTCATGATGGCGGCGGTGTGCACCAAGGTGCCGATAGGCCTCATACAGACGGCCTTCGCCAAAGAGATAGATCTCCAGATCCCCCAACACCGGGCCGAACACGTAGGGGTCATAGCGCTCATGGGTCCCACGGCAATCCTCCCAACGCACGCGGTAGGGCAAGGGCAGGGCTTCGCCCCAATGTACGAAGATACCATCGCCATGGACCAGTTCCATGGCCGCCCAGCCCGCCGATGTCTGCACCTCGGCCCGGAGCGCACCCGGCAGGAAAGCCCGCTGCACCACCTGCTGGCCCACCCTGTGCTGCCCCAGCCAGGCCAAGGGATCGTGGTGGCGCGCCTCACGGATGGCCAGGAGGTCTTCACCGTCGCTGGCTACGCCGATCACCGCATTAGCACGCTCTTGCATTGCCGCCACCGCATCCTCCCTTTCCACCCGACGACGCGAAACCGTTTCCACCCTTCCGAGTATCGTGCGCCCCTTCTTTGAGCATAACACATTCGGACGAGGACGCAGGCCCTTCACACTGGTTGAGATGATTTCCCACCAGAGTCTTGCCGCCACCGGTCAAGTTCAGTACCTTACAAAGCGGGAGCGGCGTGAAAATCTCACTGGTACTGCGGACGAGAAGACGTCTGTGCCGAAACAAGGAGCGGGTCATGTCGGAAGAAGGCAGTCTAGGGACGGGCAATTCACCTCGCTTCGTCAGCAACTTGACCAAGAACACGTTGGCGCTGGTGCTGGCCGGAGGGCGAGGCAGCCGCCTCGGACCGCTGACCGATTGGCGCGCCAAACCCGCCGTCCCTTTCGGCGGCAAATTCCGCATCATCGACTTTTGTCTCTCCAATTGTCTTAACTCCGGTATTCGCCGCATCGGTGTCCTCACCCAGTACAAGTCGCACAGCCTGATTCGCCATATCCAGCTCGGCTGGGGCTTCCTGCGCGGTGAATTCAGCGAGTTCACCGAGATTCTTCCCGCGCAACAACGCATGAATACCGGCTGGTACAAAGGCACCGCCGATGCCATCTTCCAGAATATCGACATTCTCCGCGCCCATAAACCGCGCTATGTGATCATACTGGCCGGCGATCACATCTACAAAATGGACTACGGGCAGATGCTCGCCGAACATGTTCAAAGCCAGGCGGATATGAGTGTCGCCTGCGTCGAGGTGCCCCTGGAAGAAGCCCGGGGGTTTGGCGTGATGACCATCGATCACGAGGATCGTGTCATCGATTTCACCGAGAAACCCAGCGAACCCGCGCCCACCCCCAATTACCCCGATCGCGCCCTGGCAAGCATGGGTATTTACGTCTTCAACACCGACTTCCTGTATGAACAGTTGATCCGCGATGCCGACAGCCGCGACTCCAGTCATGATTTCGGCAATGACCTCATTCCCTACATGGTGCCGCGCTACCGGGTGATGGCCCATCGCTTCCGCAATAGCTGTATCGCCAGCGCCGAGGGCGCCAGCGGCCGCTGTTACTGGCGGGACGTGGGCACGGTGGATGCCTACTGGTCCGCCAATATCGACCTGGTGCATGTCACCCCGAATCTCGATCTGTATGACAGTCGCTGGCCCATCTGGACATATCAGGAGCAGTTGCCCCCGGCCAAATTCGTCTTTGACGACGAAGGTCGGCGCGGCATGGCGCTGGACAGTATCGTCTCCGGCGGTTGCATCATCAGCGGCGCCACCGTCCGCCGCTCACTGCTGTTTTCCAACGTGCGGGTCAATGACGGCCACACCCTCATCGAGGATTCGGTCATCCTGCCCAATGTGCGCATGGGGGAGGGCGCCCGCCTGCGCAAGGTCGTGGTGGACAAGGGCACCATCATCCCGAACGGTCTGGTGGTGGGTGAAGATCCCGCCGAGGATGCCCGCCGCTTTTACCGCACGCCCAATGGGGTGACCCTGATTACCCCGGAACTTCTCGGCCAACAACTCCATTTCGTGAGGTGACCCCCATGCCGCCAGCGCGCGCGCTTCATGTCATTTTCTGCTGGCATATGCATCAGCCCGATTATCGCGATGCCGATGGTGTCTACAGACTGCCGTGGACTTATCTTCACGCCTGCAAAGACTATGCGGACATGATCGCGCATTACGAGGAAAACCCCCTCGCCCGGGGCGTCTTCAACTTCGTACCGATTCTGGTGGAGCAGTTGCAGGACTACACCGCGCAATTTCAGACCGGGCAGTTCCGCGATCCGTTGCTGATAGCGCTCGCCACAGACGACCTCAAGACGCTGTCCCGTGAACAGCGCCACGCTCTCCTGGAACAATGCTTCCGTCTCGACCCGGAACACATGCTCAACCCGTTCCCGGACTACCGTCGCCTGCATGACATTTACCAAATGGTG
>JAKCBU010000154.1 GCA_021839095.1 Pseudomonadota bacterium
TCTGGCGTACACCGAGCTCAAAATCGCGCTGCACCTGGATGACGCCGCAGTGGCTTATATGGGCGATGATCTTATCGACCTGCCCATTCTTACCCGTGTCGGTCTGGCGGCGGCGCCCGCCGATGCTCATCACGAAGTGGCACGGCGGGTCCATTGGCAGAGCAGCCTGCCGGGCGGTCGTGGCGCGGTGCGCGAACTCTGTGAACTGATACTGCGGGCGCAGGGCCATTGGCCGGCCATCCTCGCCAAGGCTGCCGGAGAGGCGCCATGATCGTGCAGTCAGGCGGTTCCGGGGTGGTTTCTGAAAGGATACCACGCGTTCGCTGGCCCAACCTGGGTCTGCTCGTGCTGCTGCTCATGCTGGCGGCGCTGGTGTGGTGGTCCTGGCCGCGGCACCCGCTGCCGCAGCCGCACATCGATTGGCGCGGGGAGATCCACAAAGGGGATCAGGCGGTTGAAGATGTGATCATGCGTCAGTACACCGCGACCGGGAATCTGGATCTGCTGGCTACCGCACAGACCGCCTATCATGAGCCTGGTGTGAACCAGACTATACTCAGTCAGGTTGTCGTTGAACGTTTCCAGCCCGGACAACGGATGCATCTGCGCGCCAATCAGGGTTTGGTGGATGGACGCAGCCATTTGATTACGCTGTGGGGAAATGTTATCGGCACCTTGCAATCGGGTACGCGTATGCTCACCGAAAAGGTGCACTATGATCCGCAAACGGGCATTATTACGTCCCGTGAGCCGGTGAGGCTGGAGCGGGGCCAAGACTGGATGACCGGGAGGGGCTTCCGGGCTTCGGTGAAAACCCAAGAGGTGAGCATTTTGCATGACGTGCGTGGTGTGTATGCCCCTTAAGCGAGTCATCCCCGGACGATTCTGGCCCCTTCTGCTCGTGGCGGCCTCTGTCACCGCGCTCGCCGCACCCGTTGCGGATCAGGGACTGGGCAAAGGCCCCATCCATATCAGCGCCAACACCCTGCAGGGCGAGAATAAGCCGCGGCAACAAGCCATCTATACCGGGAACGTGATCATGACCCAGGGAGACGTGGTCGTGCATGCCGACAAACTCACCATCGACGCCGTCGGCGGCAAGGTCCAGCGGGCCACGGCAATAGGTAGTCCGGTCACTTTCACCATGTCCAGCGCGCAGCGCCACGGCTATGGTGACACGTTGATCTATAAACCCGGCAGTGGCGAAATCATATTGATGGGCAACGCCCATCTCTGGCAGGAAAAGAACGAGGTCAGCGGTCAGCAAGTCACTTATTTTCTGCGGGATCAGAAAACCGCGGTTACGGGCACCTCCGGGAAGCGGGTGCGGTCGGTCTTCTATCCGGCGACGGGCCACTCCGCTGGTGGTGGGAGGCCATGAGTGACTTGTTACAAGCGCAATCCCTGGTCAAGATGTACCGGCGACGTGTGGTAGTGCGCGATGTTTCGGTGCAGGTGGCCGCGGGGGAGGTGGTGGGACTGCTCGGCCCCAACGGGGCTGGCAAGACCACGACTTTTTACATGGTGGTCGGTCTGGTGCGTCCCGACCGGGGGCATATTTTTTTGCAGCAACGTGACATCACGATGTTGCCCATGCATGAGCGCGCCCGTATGGGGCTGGGTTATCTGCCCCAGGAGCCATCGGTTTTCCGCCAGATGAGCGCGGCGGACAACGTTCTTGCCGTGCTGGAGACGTTGCCTCTGAGCAAGGTGGAGCGGCAAGAACGGTTGGAACAATTGCTGAGTGAGTTGCATCTCCATTCGTTGCGCGATACCCGGGGGCACAGCCTCTCCGGTGGCGAGCGGCGGCGAGTGGAGATCGCGCGGGCTCTGGCCATGAATCCGCGTTTTATTTTGCTCGACGAGCCCTTCGCCGGTATCGATCCCATTTCTGTTTTGGAAATTCAACGGCTTATACAAGACCTGCGTGAGCGTGGCATCGGCATTCTGATTACCGATCATAACGTGCGCGAGACTTTAGGAATTTGTGAACGCGCCTATATACTGCATGATGGCAAGGTACTTACCGCTGGCAAACCTCAGGAGATCGTCGATGACCCCATGGTACGCCAGGTTTATCTGGGAGATCAGTTTCAAATCTGATCGTTGGAAACCATGAAACAAGGCTTAGAACTCAAGCTCGGCCAGCATCTGGCCATGACCCCGCAACTGCAACAGGCCATCCGTCTGCTGCAACTGTCGACGGTTGACCTGCAGCAGGAAGTTCAGAGCATGCTGGAAAGCAATCCTTTGCTCGACGAGGAAATGGGGGAGGAGGGCGGTGGGGCCGGAGCCGCCCCGGAGACGGTCGAGCCCTCTTCCCAAGACCGGCAGTTGGATCTCGCTGCCGAGGATACGCTGCCTGACGAATTGCCCATGGACAGTCAATGGGACGATGTCTTCGACTTGGGGACGTCGAGTTCCGGCGGTGGTTCCGACGAGGATCTGCCGGATTTCGAGTCGCGCAACAGCCACAGCCAGAGTCTGCAGGATTATCTCCGCTGGCAGGCCGATATGACACACTTCAGTGCGGACGAACGCAATATGGCGGAGTTGATCATCGATGCCATCGATGAGCGTGGTTACCTGACGGAAAGTCTGGAAGAGTTTGCCGCCGCCCTGGAAGTCTCTGAGGAGACGCTGCTCTCCGTATTGCGGCGGGTGCAAGATTTCGATCCTCCGGGCGTGGGCGCGCGTGACCTCAGTGAATGTTTGCTGCTGCAACTGCAGCAGATGGTCGACGCGGATGCGCCGGTGTTGCTGGCTCAGCGGATTGTGAAGGATCACTTGCAGGCTTTGGGGCGCCACGATTACCCGCGTCTGTGCGAGACGCTGGGTGTTGATGAAACGGCATTGCGTGCGGCGATGGCGCTGATTTCCACGCTGAACCCCAAACCGGGCGAAGATGTGGGCACGGAGGCCGCCGAGTACGTGATTCCCGATGTGATCGTGCGTTGGACCGGTAAGCACCTGCGTGTGGATCTGAACCCCGAGGCGATGCCCAAGCTGCGTATCAACCGCCGTTACGCGGGCATGTTGGGTGGAAAGGATGCGGCGCACAAATATATTCAGGATCAGCTCAATGCGGCGCGCTGGTTCATCAAGAGCCTGCAGAGTCGTCAGGAAACCATACTGAAAGTGGCGCGGGCCATTGTGGAGCGGCAGAAGGAATTTTTCGCCAACGGACCGGAGTCCATGCGGCCCATGGTTCTGCGTCATATCGCCGAGGCGGTAGACATGCACGAGTCGACGGTTTCTCGGGTCACCAACCAGAAGTACATGATAACGCCGCGCGGCCTCTACGAGTTCAAATACTTTTTCTCCAGCCATGTGGGTACCGACAGTGGCGGCTCGGCCTCGGCCACGGCGATCCGTGCGCTGCTCATCAAGCTGACGCAGGCGGAAAATCCGCGTAACCCCCTCAGCGATGCGGAAATTGCCAAGGTGCTCGCCGACCAGGGCATCCAAATCGCGCGGCGGACGGTGGCTAAATACCGGGAGGCCGCCAACATCCCGCCCGCGAGCCAGCGCCGGCGGCTCTGAGCGTGGTGACGGTCAGGGTTTTGTGATGGCGCCGTTGGCGCTACACTGGAGATGGACCCCGTAGCGGGGCAGGACTCATAAGCGGTCACTCTGAATTAAGGTAGGAGAGCGCCATGCAAATAACCATCACCGGGCAGCACCTGGATTTGACCGACCCTATCAAAAACTATGTCGATGAGAAGATTGGGCGTCTTGGTCGCTATTTCGATCACGTCATCCATGCCCGGGCGGTGCTGAAGCACCTGCCCCACGAGAATCTGGTGAATGTTGTGGACATCACCGTCAATGCACCAGGTCATATTTTCCACGCCGAGGTACACAATGCCGACATGTACGCGGCTATCGATCTGGTGGCGGACAAGTTGGAGGCGCAAGTGCACAGTTATAAGGAAAAGTTGCAGGATCGCCGTAATGACCATCCCACGGGCCTGGCAGCCATAGCCGAAGCCGACTGATCGACCATGATGATCGCCCTGCCCTTGTCTCCGGCGAACATTCGTATGGATCCCCCCGTAGCGGATGCGGTTGACGCGCTGCAGGCACTGGCGGAGATGCTGGCGGAATCCAGCGGCTTGCCCGCCCAAGGCATCGCCGCGGCCTTGCAAAATCGCGAGGCCCAGGGGTCCACTGGTATCGGGCACGGGGTGGCTTTGCCCCATGCCCGCTTGGAGGGGCTGGATCGGGTGGTCATCGCGGCGTTGCGCACCGCGCGGGGTATCCCCTTTGCGGCTCCGGACGGGGTGGACGTGCGGATTTTCATCGCGGTGGCGGTTCCGAGAGCGGCAGCGACCGCCCATCTCGAGATGCTCTCCACGCTGGCCGCCAGGCTGGCTGTGGACGGAGTTCGCGAGGC
>JAKCBU010000155.1 GCA_021839095.1 Pseudomonadota bacterium
CGTTACTGCCGCGCGCCAGCCCTCCAAAAAGGGGATCGTATTGGGGACGCAATCCGTGATCGTTGGGAGGACGCCTCGAACGGGGGCACGGACACCTCTTTCCCCACGCAGGCCGGCCCTGAACGGAGCGATCCCACCTCCCACTTGCCGGATCCGCCTCGCCCACGAGCGCCCGTTTCTTCCGGGGGAGCCCCCAAAAGAGCCCGAGGCCGCCTGTTTTTCCTTGAGTGACGCCACCTGCTGTCAAGTGGCGTCACTTGCTGTCAACTGGCGCCACTTGACGCCACCAGCCACCCGCCGACACATCCGGGTTTTCTCCGTCCAGTGATTCGCCGCCCGCGCGTCAAGCCCGGAGGCGTTACTCGCTTACCCACAGAATCTGTGGATAAGCATGTGGAGTACGGGCGTATTCCGGTACGCACTTCCATGCGGGACAAGCCCATGGTGCGGTCCTGATTATTTCCCGGGCACCGTGGCATCGGGTCCGGCGCCCGCTCTCCTTCGGGCGTCCCGCGTTCCTGTCGTGTTGTCCTCGTCTCCAGGCGCAAAGGTCCCTACCCCTCCTCGAGGGGAATCTTCAAGGTGCGGCGTGCTCGCCTTTTCGTCGTTTTCCCTTGAGTGACGCCACCTGCTGTCAAGTGACGTCACTTGCTGTCAACTGGCGTCACTTGACGCCATCACCGCACGCACGTCCATGCTGCATGCGCGCGCAGTGCGGTTCTGGTCATTTCGTAGGCAATGTGGGGTCAGACGGAAATAAGCCCGGCGGTGGTTGCGGACGGAGATATGAGAGGCCGCGCCGTTCAGGGCGCACGTGACAGATCGTGGCGGCCATTGGCATCCGTCAGGATGGCTATACACCTGCGTGGTCGCTTGCGTGTTTGGCTCATGAAGGTTCGGCGCATTCGTGTGCCGTACCGTCTCAGCCCATCATGGGCCCCGCCGACTCCTCTTCGTCTTCAGAGGTTTCCGGCCCCCCCTGCATGTCGCCGTCAACGGCACTGATCAAAGCCGAGAGGCCTTTCATGGAGCTCTTATTGACACCCTTTGGGAGGGCATCAATCCCCTGGGCTTGCAAAGAGCTTCCGCAACACTGGACCTCCAGTCCCAACTCCAGTAGTTCGTTCAGCAAGGCATGCGTGCTATCCCCTGCAGTCTCGGCACCTTTCAGCAAGAGAACTCCCTCTCCCGCAAGAAACAGGCGCACGTCCTTTCCGTCAGCCAGCATGGCTCCAGCGAGTCGGACAGCAGTGTCGGCCCTGGGGTTTGCCAGTTCTGGAGCGGCATGCAAAATTATGAGAGCAGTAGTCATCCAGATACTCCTGTAGAAGCGGCTTGTGTTCGCGGGTGGGTTTCTTGTACGGAAAGCGCGATCCACAAGCCAGAAAACGCGACGATCCCGGCGGTGAGCCAGATCGTGGGCAGGACTTCGTCGCTCCATTGCGCCACCAACCCGAGCACCAGGCCGCCAATGGCATAGCCCGTATCCCGCCAGTAGCGGTAAGTGCCGAGGATCCGGCCACGTTCCAAAGGAGGCGCCACATCGGACATGGCGGCGATCAGGTTGGGGTAAAGAAGGGCCATGCCCAAGCCCATGACGGCGGCGGTGATGATCCATGCCCCAAAGTGGGTGACCAGCGCGGTTCCCGCCAGACCGGCCGCCAGCAGGGAAAAACCGAGGACCACCGGCGGCTTGCGGCCGATGCGGTCGGCCAGATGGCCCGTCCACAATTGGGATAGACCCCAAATCATGGCATAGACCCCGGTAATCCAGCCGATACGCACGACACTCAATCCATGCAAGCGGAAAAAGACCGGGAAAAGCACCCAGACCAGGGTATCGGCGACCTTGTTGGCAACCCCTCCCTGGCATAGGGCGCGGTAGGTGACATCCCGAAAGGAGACGCGCACGAAGGTCGCCCACGCACTCGCTTTGGGGGCGAGGACTGGCGTTTCTGCCCGCTGCTGATTTTGCGCGTGTTCGGCGTGAACCCAGTGAATGGTGTCCTGTATCCACAAAAGCAGGATCAGCGCCAGGGCAATGACTGCGAGCCCAAAACCCAACAGTGCCCAGCGCGGCCCATAGAGCACCGCGAGATAGCCGGTCCCGAGCCCTGCCAAACCGACGGCGATGTACCCCATCGCCTCGTTGATGCCCACCGCCAGGCCGCGCTGATGGTTGTCCGCCAGATCGATCTGGCTGGTCACGGTCATGGTCCAGGTGAAGGCCTGGTTGATGCCGAGAAAGACGTTGGCGGCAATGATCCACCACCAGTTGGGAGCGAAAAAGATCAGCAGCGGAATGGGGATACCGGCGATCCAACCCAGCAGCAGGACGCGCTTGCGGCCGATCCTGTCGGACAAGCCACCGGCAACGAAGTTGAGGGCGCCTTTGACGAGGCCGAAGGAAATGACAAAGGAGGCCAGGAAGAAAAAAGCCCCCTTGGCCACGCCGAAATCCTGGCTCATGGCCGGGAGCACGTTGCGCTCCATGCCGATGACCAGGCCGACAAAGAAGACCTGCAGGGTCTGCAGCAGGAACTGGCCGCGATTGCGGGCGATGCCGCGCTCATGCGCCATGGCCGACGCATGCGTCGCGCTCATGACGACTCCTTGCGCAGCGGTACGACTTCCGCCAGTTGTCGGCGGTAGGCGGTGGTGAGATCCATCTGCTCCAGGATCAGTTGCCGCACGATCTCGCAGGTTTCCAGCACCTTGGGGCTGGTGAGCCGGTAATGGCAGAAGGTCCCGCACTTGTCGCAGTGCACCAGGCCGCGCGCCTTCAGAATGCTCAGATGCTGGGAGACATTGGCCTTGGACAGGCCGGTGAGTTCGGCCAGTTCCCCGGCGTTGCGTTGCCTTTCGCCCAGATAGTGGATCATCTCCAGGCGCTTGGGATGGGCCAGCGCCGCAAAGACTTCGGCAAAGAGGGCGAAACGCACCGTCTCCGCGCTCATGCCGCCGCACCCAGATTGGCCGCCACGATGCGCGCCATCTCCGCCGGCCGCTCCGGGATGTTGGCCGTGAGTTCGCGGATGAAGGCGTCACGGTCGGTCATGGACAGATAGGGGTCCCAGCGCTTCTCGAAGCCGATGGTGGAGGACGGCTTGCCGGACAGTCCCGCCCCGCAGACGCTGCCCGCCGCATGGCCGGGGAAGATCTCCAGATCGTCGGGCAGGGTGAGGAGTTTGGCGTGGATGCTGTCGAAGATCCGGCCCGCCATCTCCTCCGGCGTCCCCCCCAGATCGGGCCGGCCGACGCCGCTGACGAAGAGCGTGTCGCCGGTGAGCACGAACCAGGGATCGGCGCTGCGCCGCAGGTCGCTGACCAGGAGACAGATGCTGTCGGGGGTATGCCCCGGCGTATGCAGGACTTTGGTGATGACGTTGCCCGTTTCCAGCACCTCGCCGTCCTGCAGACCGCGGATGGGGAAATGCACCTTGCCGGCATCGCTTTCGTGCAGGCAATAGGGCGCCCCCACCCGCGCCGCCAGGGCCCGGCCCCCGGACACATGATCGGCATGGACGTGGGTGTCGATGACAAAGGCGATGCGCACCGCGGCCTTTTGCGCCTCCTCCACGAACCACGCCTCGTCGCCGGCCACCACGTCCACCGCCACCGCCGAACCCTTGCCGCCGCAGCCATAGAAATAGGACAAGGTCCCGTCGGCGCTGCTCCGTTGCTTGAAAAACATGGATCACCTCTAATATTTCGTAATTAAGAAAACACGCAACTTAAAAATTAACGAAACCTCCACCCTTTGTCAACAGGATCCGAGACATCATGATTCAAGCGATGGCTTCGGGGGCGCACATCGGTACATGCCCGCCCCCGGGGAACCGTCAGCCATCAGGACTTTTCGGCGATTTCCGCACGCAGGCGGATCTTCCCTTGATTCTGCAGATGGGCCAGCAGGGTGGTCACGCTCGCCGGACTCATGGAAAGCGCGGCGGCCAGTGCCTCATGATCTTGACTGCCGCGCTCCTCAATCAGCTTTAGAACATCGCCTTCCCGGGCTGCGAGCCATTCTTCAAAAAGTTGGTGCAGTTCAGGCTGCGCATAGACCGCCAGTGAAGTGGTGCGACGCACGGTGTCCAGCATTTCCGTACACATTGCCATGCACGTCCCCATCATCTGTTGCATGGGATTGCCGCCGCTTTCCGCCCCTTCTCCTTTCTGACCCATCATCTTCTGCATCATCGCCATGGGGCCTCCGCCGCCCTGGCCCATCTGACCCATCATTTTTTTCATCATGCCCATGCCCATGGACTCACCGCCGCCTTCTTTTGTCGCTGCAGCTGCTTCCTGCGGACTCTCCGTCTGACCTTCTGGTGCTTTCGTTTCCATTGGAAACCTCCTGAATTGTAG
>JAKCBU010000156.1 GCA_021839095.1 Pseudomonadota bacterium
TGATCAAGTCACGTGGGCTGTCTTCTGCCAGTATCCGGCCGTGATCGATAATCCCGACCCGGTCCGCCAACCGCTCCGCTTCATCCATGTAGTGCGTGGTCAGCAGCAGGGTTGTTCCTTGCCGGCGCAATTCGCGCAGACGCTGCCAGATGAGGTGGCGTGCCTGGGGATCGAGGCCGGTGGTCGGTTCGTCCAGCAACAGTAGCTGGGGAGTGTTGATCAAGGCGCGGGCGATGGTCAGACGCCGTTGCATCCCGCCGGACAAGGCATGAATGGGTTGCCCGGCGTAGCCGCCAAGGGCCATGAATTCCAGCAACTCGCTGCTACGCTGGCGGATCAACGGCTTGGGCAGACCAAAATAGCGGCCGTAGATCCACAGGTTTTCCTGCACGGTAAAGTCGGGGTCCAGATTGTCCGCCTGAGGAACCACCCCCATGATGGCCCGCGCCGCACGCCCCATCTCTATGAGCCCGCGGCCACCGATACGAATCTCTCCGTCATCCATCGGGGTAAGTCCCTGAATCGCGCGCACCGCCGTGCTCTTGCCCGCGCCGTTGGGGCCGACGAGGGCGAAACACTCCCCTCTGGCAAGGGCAAGATCGACACCGCGCAGCACCTCCCGTGTGCCATAGCGTTTGTGCAGTGTCCGCAGTTCAAGAAAGACTGGATTCACGGCAGGGGCGACCGGCTCCCATCTTGGCGACATCGTCACTGAGGGATTGCAGCAATGCCCCTTGCAGGACATGGAGCTGCCCATGAAAAAAATGATCCGCGGAAAGTAGAATCTTTTGCGGCTGGACGGGCAAGGTACTGACCCAGCGCTCTACGGTGATGGGTGGCACCAACTCGTCCAACTCACCCTGGATCAAGGTCCATGGGCAGGCTGGTGCGGGCAACGTGGCAAAATCGAAAAGATTGACGGGCGGTGCGACGGTGAGGAGACGGCTGATGCGAGGATGCCGATGCACGCTGCGATAGGCCACATAGGCTCCGAAAGAAAACCCCGCCAGCCAGATATCGAAGCCGGGGCGGCGTTCCTGCACCCAGTCGAGCACGGCCAGACAGTCCTCGGTTTCGCCACGGCCATCATCATAGACCCCGGCACTCTCGCCTACCCCCCGAAAATTAAAGCGCAGCGAGGGAATCCCCAGATGATTACAGGTCCTGCTGAGATAATGCACGACCTTGTTGTGGAGGGTGCCCCCATACAGAGGATGCGGATGAAGAATGACGGCCACCGCGCCGCGCGTCTCTTTATCGGGGCAAGCCGTGATACCCTCCAACGGACCCACCGGGCCGGGAATGACGACACGCTCACCCACGCATTCGAGCCCGGCGAGCTCGCCGCCATCATAGAGGTGACTGCGGTCGATAGGCAACATCAGATGCGTAACCGGCTGACGGGCACGCCGTCGCGCAGGTGGGATTCGACAATTTCGCGCACATCATCGGCATCCACGTAGGTGTACCAGACAGCCTCAGGGTAGACCACGGCGACCGGTCCCTCACAGCAACGTCCCAGGCAGCCGCAACGATTGACCCGGACCTGATCCGGGCCGTGAATCCCGAGGGCCTTGGCGTGTGCTTTGGCCACATGAAACATCTCATCGGCGAGGCCGCTGTTGTTGCAGGCCTGCTCACCGTTCTCCCGATGATTCAGACAAAGGAACATATGCCGTCGATAG
This sequence comes from Pseudomonadota bacterium, assembly GCA_021839095.1. The sequence goes on from JAKCBU010000156.1 coordinate 1,686, forward strand.
AAAGCATCTCCCATAAGCGTTGACCCCCCGTTCATACCGGGACATCATACCCGAATTAGCCACTACTGACAGCGGGTGGAGATGCCATGCTCAGCGATCAAGTCATCGCCAATATCGATAACGCCCTGCGCACCCTCACCGGACAGCAGATCGGCAGCGACCGGCCCTATCCGGCCCAGGGGATTCCCGATGCCCTGCTGCGCCCCTGGGAGCGGCAACGGGCGGGACGGATGATGCGGGTCAATCACGCCGGCGAAATCATGGCACAAGCGCTTTATACCGGTCAGGCGACCGGCACCGATGATCCTGCCCTGCGCGAACGACTACAGCAGGCGCGTGCCGAGGAGGGGGACCATCTGCGCTGGTGTGAAGCCCGCCTGCGAGAACTCAACAGCCGCCCGAGCCTGCTCGCGCCGCTCTGGTACGGGGCGGGTTGGGGCATGGGTTTTCTCGCTGCCCGACGTGGCCGCGCTAGTAATCTGGGGCTGGTGGTTGCGGTAGAACATCAGGTGGAAGAGCACCTCAACAGCCATCTGGATGCGCTCCCCGCCGAGGACCACCGCAGCCGCGCGATTGTGACGCAGATGCGAAACGACGAGGCCGGACACGCCGAAAAAGCGGAAGCCCTCGGCGCGGGAAAGCTTCCTGCGCCGGTACGGATGGCCATGGGGGTATTCTCCAAAGTCCTGACGCGGGGCGCGCTTTGGCTGTAACGGCTCAGGGGAGATTTCTGCCGGGGACCCGGACCGGGCGCATATGCAGTTCGGAACCGCCGGGCAGATGGATGCGATAGTGTCCGGCACGCACGGCCTCCGCCATACTGCCAATGGTTTGCCTGCTGAGTAGACCGATCACCTCGGCCTTGAGCGGCTTCCATTGATAGTGCATCGGGCAGGCCGTCTCGTCGGCACAAGCCTTGAGACCGAGCACACAACCTTGGCCGAAAGGCTGTCCCTCGACAATTTCCACCACTTCCAGAATATTCAATTGCTCCGCGCCGGAACGCATCACAAAACCGCCGCCGCGCCCCTTAAAGGAATCCAGCACGCCCCGTTTGGCGAGATCCTGCAGAATCTTCGCCAGGTACTGCGCGGGAACGCGCAGGTAATCGGAAATGTCCCGGCTCAGCACCGGTTCTCCAGATGTCTGGGCAGCCAGATAAATCAGGGCCTGCAAGGCATATTCGCTCGTTTTACTCAAAAGCATGACGGCATCCTCAGCCTTCTTCTCGAACTTCATAGTCATGGGTGATCACGGCGGTTTTACCCAACATGATGCTCGCCGAGCAATACTTTTCTGCAGACAGGCCTATGGCGTGGGCCACCCGCTTGGGATCCAGCCCCTTGCCGGACACCACAAAATGCAGGTGAATCTGAGTAAATACTTTCGGATCCCGATCAGCACGCTGGGCATCCAGCTCCACCACGCAGTCGCGGATGTCCTGCCGGGATTTCTGAAGGATCATGACCACATCGATACTGGAACACCCACCGAGCCCCATCAGGAGGAGCTCCATGGGGCGCGACCCGAGGTTGCGTCCACCAATTTCGGCCGCGCCGTCCATCACCAGCGCATGGCCACTATCCGCCTCGGCGACAAAGCTCATCTGCTCCGGACCCATCCACTGTACACGTGCCTTCACGATTCGCCCCCACGCTCTGAAAACCGCAAATTCCCATTTAATTCTAATAAAATAGTTCTGTAAACCGCTTTTTAACCGGCAAAGAGGTGTTCCAGGGCTTCTCCCGGCCGCGCCGCACGCATAAACGCCTCACCGACCAGAAAAGCATGTACCCCTGCCGCACGCAACACCGCCACTCCCGCGCTGCTGTGGATACCACTTTCGGTGACGACAATGCGCCCCTCCGGGATTTCCGGAAGAAGATTCAGCGTGGTTTCGATTTCGGTCACAAAACGTCGCAGGTCGCGATTATTGATGCCGATCAGAGGAGTCCGCAATTTCAGGGCCCGCCGCAGTTCGGCACCATCATGGACCTCCACCAGCACGGCCAGCCCTAGCGACCGCGCCGTCGCCTCCAGGTGTTGCAACTCGGCATCGTCAAGGGCGGCGACGATGAGCAGGATGGCATCCGCACCGATGGCACGCGCCTCCCAGACCTGATAGGGATCTATGCAAAAATCCTTGCGCAGCACCGGCAAGGCGCAAGCCTCGCGGGCGGCGGTCAGGTAATAGTCGGCCCCCTGAAAGTAGAACACGTCGGTCAGCACCGACAGGCAGGCCGCTCCATGCGCCGCGTAATCTTGAGCAATGGCGACAGGATTGAAATCGGCCCGAATGACCCCAGCCGATGGGGAAGCCTTCTTGATTTCGGCGATGACGGCGGCCTGACCGTGGGCAATTTTGCCCTGAATGGCGCCGATGAAGTCCCTGGGAGGCGCCGCCAAGGCCACTGCGGCCTGCAACTCCGCCAGCCCCAAACGCGCCTGGCGCTCACGTAGTTCCACCCGCTTGCGAGCGAGTATCTCCTGCAATATGTCGGCCATATTTTATCCTTACGGAGCCCTGCCCAACAAGGCCCGCCACTTTTTCCAGGCAGCGCCCGATCCCAACACCTCCCGCGCCAGGGCCACGCCTGCGGCCATATCGGGGACACAATCCGCCGCATAGAGCGCCGCTCCGGCATTGAGTAGGACCACATCCCGACGGGGA
>JAKCBU010000157.1 GCA_021839095.1 Pseudomonadota bacterium
TTAAGGCCCCCACCGGCCTGATTGATGGCCATACCGGGAAAAGGACTACCCAGGGAGTGTTGTGCGATACCCTGAAGATCCACCACCGGCCAGCGCGCACGGCGGTTATATTCGACCTGATCCTGCGCGGTTTGCAACTGTGCCTCCGCCTGATGCATGAGCGGCTGATCTTTGACGGCGCTCTGCACCCAACTGGTCATATCGTCGGGCTGAGGGCCCATGGCCTCATAATGCCCCAGGTTGTCGAGCACGCCGATGGGATGATGGGTGAGCCGTTGCAGGCGGCGTTGGGCAACGGCGACCCCGTTGCGGGCCTTGATAAGATCGGCTTTGGCGGCATCAAGGCGGGCTTGTGCCTCACGCACGGCAATGATATCTCCGGTGCCGATCTTCAGTGTGGCGTCCGTCTGTTTGTAAATACTCTCGAACAGCGATTTCTGTTTTTCGGCAACGTATTCCTGGGCTTGGGCCTCCAGTACGCCGAAGTAGGCCTGAGCCACCTGCAAAGCCAGTTGTTGCTCGGTATAGGTGAGGGCCGCTGCGCTGGCCTGAATTTTGGTGTCGGCCTGCCTGAGCGCCGTCCACGCCTGACCATCAAAAACGGATTGGGTAATATTGACGCTGTAGCTGTCTGACAGGTAGGCGCGATTGATGGGTTCCGCACCAAAGCCGGTGATGTCGGCCGTGTTGAAGCCAACGCCAGCACCGGCACTCACATGAGGGAGCAGGGCGGAACGGGCGAGGGGCTTGTCCTGCATCTGGGTCGACAGTTCGGCGCGGGCCTGCGCCAGGACGGGGTCTGTTCGGTAAGCTTGCTGATAGGCCTCAACGAGGCTTTCCGCCCAGGCGGGCGTCGTGCCCAGAATCAATGTCACCATGAGTAGCGAAAGACGTGGGGATAGACGATCTGCGCGCATGGGAATGACCCTGTTATGACGGTAAGTCTACAAGATACTGACCGATCGGTCAGCCGTCAAGGGAGGATCCCGCAGTCATGCGCCTCGACGCAGCATCCGGGAATGGGCAAAATGGCGCTTCTCCCTTATGCTGACGCTCCCGTTTCAATGGATTTGCGCCGCTTATGCCTCACTCCGTTCTGACCCGATGTGCGGTGCCCTATCCCGAGAATGCCGCCACAGTGTTTGCGTCGCTGGCCTCAATGCCCTGGTCCTTCTTTCTGGATAGTAGTGCGACGGTGTCGCTGCAGGGGCGTTACAGCATGCTGGTGACTGCACCGCGCCGGCGTCTGTGGCAAGAGGCAGGGCGGCTTTGGATTGCCGATGGGGCTGGTCCCGCGCGGCGCTCGGCACTTTCGCTCTGGGAGGCGTTGCGCGAGTCTGTGACGAGGCTTCCCGATGCCGCTTCTCTGCCTGCGGAACTACCTTTTGCGGGCGGAGCTCTGGGTTATCTGGCCTATGATTTCGGGCTGGCGGGGCAGGGTATTCCGCCGCCTCCCGCACAGTCTCTTCCTGAAGCGGCCTTCGGTATTTACGATACAGCGCTGCTGATCGACCATCATGGGCGTAAGGCCTGGCTTTGTGCGCCCGAAGACCGGATGGTGCAGACACTCGCGGAGTGGCAGCGACGCCTGGCTTGCGGGACGGTATGCCCCCACGATCCGTCTTTCCAGGTGCGAGGGCCAGTACGGCCGCTTTGGAGTCGTGGCGAATATGCTGCAGCTTTTGCCCGGGTGCATGCCTATATCCAGGCGGGTGACTGCTATCAGGTGAATCTGGCTCAACCCTTTGTAGCACGGTACGCAGGCTCGCCATGGTCGCTTTACCAGCGTCTGCGAACGGTCAATCCGGCGCCTTTTTCTGCATATTTGTCCCTGCCGCAGGGCGCGGTGCTGAGTTTTTCCCCGGAACGACTGCTGCGGGTTCAAAAAGATCGTTTGCAGGTCCGGCCTATCAAAGGGACGCGCCCGCGTCTGAAGGATTGGCAGGAAGACCAACAGATGGCGCAGGCACTTTTGGCCAGCCCCAAGGATCGTGCCGAGAACGTGATGATTGTCGATCTGCTGCGCAACGATCTGGGGCGGGTGGCAGCGACCGGCTCGGTGCAGGTGCCGCAACTCTGCGCGCTCGAATCTTACGCCGAGGTTCATCATCTGGTCAGTGTGGTAGAGGCGCGGTTGGCGTCTGGGCAGGATGCCTTGAGTGCGCTGGAGGCCTGCTTTCCAGGGGGGTCCATTAGCGGGGCTCCCAAACGCCGGGCCATGGAAATCATCGCCGAACTGGAGGCCGGGGCGCGTGGCCTGTATTGCGGGAGTGTTGGTTATCTGGACCAGCGCGGCGGCCTGGACATGAATATCGCCATTCGCAGTATGACGGCTGTCCGAGGGGAATTACGCTTCTGGGCGGGAGGCGGCATCGTCGCAGATTCTGATCCGGATGCGGAGTATCAGGAGACGCTGGATAAGGTGGCTGTATTTCATCGCGAGATTGCCGCATTGGCAGGAGAGGGATGAGGGTGTTTGTCATAGTGCCCCCATCTGGCATAGAGTCGCTCCCAGCCTTGGCTGCAAAAAACGGAACATGTCCAAAGAAAACGAAAAACATCATACCCATTGGCAACTATTGTTGCAGATTGTCTTTACGGTCGGCATCTTGTTTTGGCTCTTGCACAACACCAACTGGCAGGAACTGGGTCAGCGCTTTGCGGATATGCGCCCGCTCTGGTTTGTGGCAGCCGTGTTGTCCTACGCCATGAATCTGTCGGTGTCCGCCATACGCTGGCGCATCATTCTCACGGCAATGGAGCGCTCCGCACCCATGCTCTGGCTGCTGCGGCTGAACTGGGTGGGTGCGTATTTCAATCAGATACTGCCGGGGTCTGTGTCTGGTGACGTGATCCGCGCGTGGTACACCCGCCACCAGACCCACTCCATGCCGCTGGCGCTGGCCGCAGTATTCGGAGACCGCTTCATGGGTTTGGGGGCGCTGATTGCCATCGCCGCCGTCGCCTTTGTGCTGGGCGGTGCGCGGGTGGGATTGTTGCCGCAGATGGGTTGGACGATTGGGATTCTGGTCTTTGCTTACGTCCTGATTGTATTTTTGATTCTGAGCCCATTGCTCAACTTTCTGGAAAAATTTGCGGGTAAACTGGGTGAAAAGCTGCACGACATTCGTCTCGGCATGGGCGCGCTGCTGCGCCATCGCCTAGCCCTCAGCGGAACCATTGTTCTCTCCTTTGTGGTGCAATTTTTTTCGATCCTAACTTTCTGGCTGCTCGCCCGTGCCCTGGGTGAAGCCCCTGACGCCGTGGCGGTCTGGGTGGTCTGGCCAGTGATCAGCCTTTTTCTGGCCTTACCCATCTCTTTTGCGGGCTGGGGGCTGCGTGAGGGGCTGATGGTGTTTTATCTGTCTTACCTGCACATGGGGCATGAACAGGCCCTGGCGCTCTCACTTTTGCTGGGCTTTACAGTCGTGCTGACCAGCCTGCCGGGTGCGTTGCTCTGGATTGGGCTGCATCGCCACCATCAGGCTCCGCCAGATTTGAAAATACCGCCCTCCTCGCGTTAAACTGCGCGTCTTGCTGGCGTAGCTCAGTCGGTAGAGCTACTGATTTGTAATCAGTGGGTCAGGGGTTCGATTCCTCTCGCCAGCACCAAATAAAACAGGCACTTAGGACGATTTCCTGGGTGCCTTTATTTTTCCCATCCAACCTATATCCAACCTCAGAAGGAAAAACGGACGCTGGTGCCGGTTACGTTCAGCCGTCACGCAGGCACACTTCCACCTGTCCGGTGCGGGGGCGTCACGATAGATCTGGGCCATCTCCATGCGTACCTCGGCAGCGGTGCCCAGCCGGGGGGTAGGGTGCCGGTTTATTTCTGCCGTCTCGATAACTCGCAGCGTTTTGGTTTGCGCGATTTGTTGCCTGTTGCTGGTCTTGGGTTGGCTTTGCGGTCATAGGGTCTGCCCTCTCGATGCCCGCCAGATCATGGCGGCGATGTTGTGAATGGCTCGATGGTCGGATGGTGTAGCGGCCATATAAACGCGGCTGGTGTCTACTGTGGCGACAAGGTGCCCGCCTCTGGTTTTCGTGATACTCACATTCGGGAATCGCTTGCCGAGTTCACGGATCATCTTCATGGCTGCGATCCCAGAAAGTCAGGCAGTTTCAAGGAGGGCGATGCCTTGTTGCAAGCCTTCGAGGTGCGATCCGTAGATACTCTGGTCCTGCTGGATCATTCGGGGCGTGCCTACTCCATAGCCGTGGCGCAAATACCGGGCGGGCAAGGCTTTTTTGACCCTGGACGCGAAGGAGCGCCCCCTGCCTTTGATCCGCGTCACCGACCTTCGGGCGGAAGCGCTCTGTCT
>JAKCBU010000158.1 GCA_021839095.1 Pseudomonadota bacterium
TCCTCGCGGGGGGCAGAATCATCGCGGAAGGTACCCCGGAAGCCCTGCAGGCCAGCGATTCCGATCTGGCCCGGCAATTCCTCGGTGGGCAGCCCGATGGGCCGGTGCCCTTTCATTATCCGGCTCACGAGGACTATGCCACCGCTTTGGGTGGGTCCGTGGTCGCGGGCGAGGGGATCTAGGGCGTGGCTTTTCTGGACTTCGTGCCGAATCTGGGGCGGCGGGTATCGCTGACAGTGCTCAACCTGGGGACCGCGACCCGTTTTTTGCTGTGGAGCCTGGTGGCGGTGATCAACCGTCATTTCAGTATGCAACAGCTCTTCAAGCAGGTGTATGGTTTTGGGGTGCGGTCGCTGCTCCTGATGATGGTCGCCGCCCTTTTCACGGGCATGGTGCTGGGTTTTCAGGGGTATTACGCGCTGGTGCGCTTTGGCGCCACTTCGGCATTGGGCACCTTGGTCGCCCTGTCGCTCCTGCGGGAACTGGGGCCGGTATTGACGGCGCTGCTCTTCGCGGGCCGCGCGGGGTCGGCGCTGACCGCCGAAATCGGCTCCATGAAAGCGACGGAGCAATTGAGCGCCATGGAAATGATGGCGGTGAATCTGTTCGCCTGGGTGGTGGCCCCCCGGCTCTGGGCGGGAATCATCGTCGTGCCGGTGCTTTGCGCTATTTTTGATCTGGTCGGCGTTTTCGGCGGGTATCTCATTTCGGTGCCGGTGCTGGGCGTGGATGGCGGTACTTTTTGGGCCCAGATGCAGTCCAATGTCACATTTTCCGGAGATATCCTGACCGGCCTGTTCAAAGCGCTGTGCTTTGGGCTGGTCGTCACCTGGATTGCCGCCTGGCAGGGGTATGCGGCACGACCCACGGCGGAAGGCGTAGGCAACGCCACGACCCGTAGCGTGGTGACGGCATCGCTGGCGGTGCTGGGTCTCGATTTCATTCTTACGGCTTTGTTATTCACCTAAGGGGTAGATGGCGCATGGAAAAACGGGCGATAGACTGGTGGGTGGGCATTTTCGTGCTCCTCGGCATCGCTGCTTTGGTGGTGCTGGCGCTACGCGTGGGGAACCTCTCTGGTTTTGCTTATAATGACGGTTACGTGCTGCATGCGGATTTCTCCAATGTGGGCGGCCTGAAAGTACGCAGCCCGGTCAAACTGGGCGGTGTCACGATCGGTGAGGTGACCCGTATCGGCATGGATCCCAAGACTTTCATGGCGCATGTGACGATGCGCATCGAGCCGAAAGTGAAGTTGCCGACGGATACGGGGGCGTCCATCTATACCGCCGGGCTTCTGGGAGAGCAGTATGTGGCTATTCAACCGGGTGGGATGCCTCAGGATCTGAAGCCGGGCGGTACCATTACCATGACGCAAAGTGCTGTCAATCTTGATCAGCTTATCGGCCAGATGGTCTTCAATAAGGCCTCGGGTAGCAAATAGGGAGGGTTCTGTATGCGTCAAATTTATTGGATTTCGCTGGCATTTGTGCTGTCGGCGTGGACGTTGCCGGCGATGGCGGAGGAAGCGGCGGACACTCAGGGGGCGGTGGCCGTCGTGGAGCAGTTGACCAACCATGTGCTCAAAGTGTTACGCGCCAACGAGGGCAAGCCCATCACCCCGGCCATCAAAAAGAAGGTGGCTGACATTGTATTGCCACACATGGATTTCACCACCATGTCGCAATACGTGATGGCGCAGTACTGGCGGCAGATGGACCCTGCGCAGCAAAAGGAATTCGTGGTGCTGTTCAAAGACCTGCTGGTACGCACTTACAGCAATTCGCTCAACCACTATCACGGACAGACGGTGAAGATCACCGGCAGTCAGCGGATTTCCCAGAATCCGCCGGTGGCCCAGGTGAATATGGTGATTCGCCAGAATGGCGGTAATCCGGAGATTCCCGTCATTTATGCCCTGCTGTATACCAACAATTCCTGGCGGATCTATAACACGTATATTGACGGCGTGAGCATGGTGCTGAATTATCGGCAGAGTTTCGGCCAGATCGCCGCGAGTCGCGGCATCCCGGCCCTGCTGCAGGATATGCGGGCCAAGGATGGCGAGCAGGCTGCGCCGCCAGGCAAGACGGCGGCGGCGGCTTGAGCACAGCGGCTTTCTGGGAGCGACGGATGGTCGGCGGTGCCCCTTGGCTCTTTTTGCGGGGGGACTGGCGGGTGGCGCAGATCGATTCCGCCTTGCGATCCTTCGCACGCGCGAAAGCGGCGCAGGATTGCGCCGATATCTCGATGGCGGAGTTGGAGGCGGCGGACAGCGTGATGCTCGCCGTGCTGATGGTGTGGGTCCAGCAGGCCAGGCAGCGCGGGGCCACATTGCGCATTCATGACGTCTCACCCGCACTGCTAGAGCTGGCCAATCTCTATCGGTTGCAGGATATTCTGCCTCTGCATCATGAATGATCCCCTGGCTATTCATGTCGCCGGGTTGCGCAAGGCTTATGGCAATGGGCATCTGGCCTTGGCGGGCGTAAATCTGGATGTGCATGCGGGTGAGTTTTTTGGCCTGCTCGGACCCAATGGGGCTGGGAAGTCCTCTCTCATCAACATTCTGGCCGGCATTGTGCGGCGCACCAGCGGTGCGGCGGAAATTTTCGGCTTCGACGTGGAACGGGATTTTTACCAGAGTCGTCAACTGCTCGGTGTCGTGCCCCAGGAATTGGCGTATGATCCCTTCTTTACCGTACGGGAATTCCTCCGTATGCAGTCCGGCTATTTCGGTTTGCGTCACAATGACGACTGGCTGGATGAGTTGATGACGGAACTGGATCTGACGGACAAGGCCAGCACCAATTTGCGCGCGCTCTCGGGCGGTATGAAACGGAGAGTGCTCATTGCGCAGGCCCTGGTGCACAAACCCCCGGTGGTGGTGCTGGATGAGCCGACGGCCGGGGTGGATGTGGAGTTGCGCCAAGGCCTGTGGCGCTTCATGCGGCGCTATAATGCGGAAGGCAACACCGTCATTCTCACCACGCATTATCTGGAGGAGGCGGAGGAGCTTTGTGCGCGGATCGCCATTTTGCAGCAGGGCCGGATCATTGCGCTGGACCGTAAAGACGAATTGCTGCGCGCCTCGAACTGGCGGGTGTTGACGGTGACTTTCGATCATGACCCCGGTGCCTTGCCGCCGGACCTGGTGGAATCGATGATCGGTGCCGGAGAAAACACCAGGGTATTGCGGATCGATGCGCGGCGTTATCCCCTGGGGGCGGTGCTGGCACAATTGCAGTCCCTGCCCGCGCAAATTCTTGATTTGCACCTACAGGAGCCGCGTCTCGAAGACGCCTTTACGGATATCCTCGGACAGGGGCGTTGAGCGTGGTGAGCGCCCTGCGTCTGGATCTCTTCCTCAAAACCGCGCGCCTGATCAAGCGGCGCAGTCTGGCCAAGGAAATCTGCGACGCCGGGTGTGTGCAGATCAATGGCCGGGTGGCCAAGGCGGGAACGATGGTGCAGGTGGGTGACGCGCTGACGGTCGATATCCGGGACCGGCTGATGCGGGTGCGGGTACTCCGTATTCCGCAACGGATCGAAGGACCGGAGGGGGTGGTGGAAGTGTTGTTCAAGGAGACTGGAGAATGATCCCGGAGCCGCGTCTGCTGGTGACGGTGGGGGAACCCGCGGGCATCGGGCCGGACGTCTGCCTGCAACTGGCCCGCCATGCCCTGCCTGCGGGAGTCCTGCTCATCGGTGATCTGCGCTGTTTGCGCAGCCGTGCCCTGACGCTGGGTTTGGCGCTGCGGCTGGAACTCTGGAAGGAGGGGGATCCCTGGCCGGCCCCGCTGGGCGGCGTCTTGCACGTGTTGGATGTGCCGCTGGCGCGGCCTTGCCGCCCCGGCCACCTGGATGCGGCCAATGCACCGGCGGTACTGGCCACCCTGGATAAGGCGATGCATCTGCTGCGCGCGGGCGTCGCGGATGCGCTGGTGACGGCTCCGGTACACAAGAGCATCATCAACGATGCGGGAATCCCCTTCACCGGCCATACGGAATACCTGGCGGAAGCGTGTGGCTGTCCGGAGGTGGTCATGCTGCTGGTCGGCCGCGGTTTGCGAGTGGCCTTGGCGACCACCCATTTGCCCCTGTCGCAGGTGGCCGCGGCCATCACCCCGGAGGGATTGGAAGGCACGTTGCGCACCCTCCATCGGGTCTTGCGTGAAGATTTCGCCCTTCTCGCGCCCCGTATTCTGGTCGCTGGCCTGAATCCCCATGCCGGGGAAGACGGGTATTTGGGACGGGAGGAGCGGGAGATCATCGCGCCGGTGATCGCCGCCTTGCGGGCGGAGGGATAAATCGGAAGAGCG
>JAKCBU010000159.1 GCA_021839095.1 Pseudomonadota bacterium
GCGTGTTAGCATTCACCAACCTGGTGATTAACTGATGGACGTTCCCAAAAAAAATCGCAACGGTGGCGCTGATCCGTCTTTGCCGGAAGGATGGGGGTCATACAGCCACCCTCGGCATGCACCCCTCCATGGAGTTCCGCGCGGTTTCACCCAGCAGCGTGGCGAAAAGCTCCCGAACGCTTCTGATCTGTTGTCCGAAGGGTAACTGTCCGGCGCCGCGAAAAAACAGCCCATGCTCTACGTCACCACGTTGCGCAGCAGCGAGCTGCGCCTCTATGCAGAATTGTCCGGAAGATGAATGGCCGTCCTTGAAACCACAATGAACCAGGCACTCCGTCTGGCTGGGGCACTGCGAGTGATCGGGACTCGCGCAGGCGCGCAGCCTTCCCTCGCGTCCCAGGTAGCGGCGCAACCAAGGGGTAAGCACCGCGCGCGCGGGTAAACCCGCCGAACTCATGAAGGTCACGAGATCTTTGGGCGTCGCGTCCGCCAGGACACGTTTGAAATTGATGTGTGCGTCGCCCTCGGTGGTTACGGCGAAGGGGGTGCCCAACTGGGCGCCGCTGCCGCCGAGAGAAAATATCTCCCGCATTTTCTGAAGGGAAGATATCCCTCCGGCGGCGATGAGGGGAATCTGGTCGGCTTTCAGGCCTAATTCTTCGAACAGTTTGCGGACTGCGGGCAAAACATTGGCAAAACCATACCGAGAATCTGAAACGTCCTCCAGACGTGTGGCGCCCAGATGCCCGCCCGCGAACTGGGGGTTCTCGATGACGATGGCGTCCGGAAGGCGCTTTTGGCGCATCCAGCGGCGCACCACCACTTGCACGCCGCGCGCTTCCGAAAGGATCGGGATCAGTGCGACGTTGGGGAACTCCGCCGCCAGTGTGGGCAGGTCCATGGGTAGACCCGCGCCCACGATCACCGCGTTCACCCCACTCCTGATGGCTTGAAGCACATGCTCCCGATAGCCGGAAATGGCATGCATGACATTGACGGCAATGAACCCCTCCTTGCCGGCAATTCGCCGCGCTTCCTGAATCTCCCGATCCAGTGCGGTCAGGTTCGCCTGGGCCGAGGCTGCGGGGTCTCTCAGACGTCGCAGGTGTCGCATCAGGTCCTCGTGCAAACGCCGCAATTCGACGCTTGCAATCGTTCCGACCGCCCCTTCCGCAGCCACCGCCCCGGCCAGGCTGTGTGCGGAAACACCAATACCCATACCCCCCTGTATCACCGGGAGTAGGGACCGTCCTTTGATCTTCAGGTATGGCAAGTCCATCTCAACCACCTCGTCTGCGCCCGCGAGCAACCATGTTACTAAATACTTCCACATCCGTTTATTGTTTGGTACCATGTATGTGTACCGCTTTTTTGCACGAATGTCAACAATGCAATGAAGCATCCCGATAGCGCGCAGCAACCGATAAAGGAGAGGTGGGGAAGGGGAGGGCAGTCTTAACGCTTGCCGCGCTATTCCCCCTGGCAATAATGCTTGGTTTCCCCCAAAAGCATATGACGAAAACCTTCATGGAACATGGACGCACCCTAACGCGTCCATTGATCGCCGCAACAACCATTTTTATGGATCCGGTATTCACGGCCATTTTCATGGGCTTGGCTAACCGGGTTCTGGCGCGGTATCAAGCGGATTTATTGCAGATGGAAGGGCGGCGTATCGTGGTCGAGGTGTCCGACCTTGGGAAATCACTACGTTTGGTGATAAGGCGCGGAAGGATCGCCCCGACCCGCGCCGGTTCGGTCGATTTGCGCATCGCCGGAAATGCGAAAGATCTCTGCCGCCTCGCGCTACGCCTCGAAGATCCGGATACCCTGTTCTTCGCGCGCCGTCTGGTATTGGAAGGAGAAACATCCGTTGGACTCCAGCTCAAGAATATTCTGGATTCCATAGACCTGGACTGGCTGGCTCCGGTCGGCTACCTGCCTGCCCCGCTCGGCCCGCGAATAAGACAGGCCATCGACCACGCCATCCGCAAGACCCATGCCGATAGACGCCTGCACGACCTGCTGGACCGTGCGTTGCAGCCCTAACTATCGGCCCGACATCGGAAAGGATTTTACATGAACCACCGCAAACCCGAATTGGTCTGCCCCGCTGGCGGGCTGCCTGCCCTGAAAGCCGCTGTCGATAATGGTGCAGACGCCATATATATCGGCTTTCGCGACGATACCAACGCCCGCAATTTCCCGGGGTTGAACTTTGGTCCGGAAGAGACCGCGCGCGGCATGGAATATGCCCATCGCGCCGGAAAAAAGGTGCTTCTCGCCATCAATACCTACCCACAGGCACATAACTGGGCTGTCTGGACCACCGCGGTGGATCGCGCTGCGGAACTGGGGATAGATGCCGTGATCATGGCGGACCCGGGACTGTTGCGTTATGCCGCAACCCACTACCCCGATCTACGTTTGCATCTTTCCGTGCAGGCATCCGCCACCACTTATAAGGCTCTGGAGTTCTACCACCAGCGATTTGGCATTCAACGCGCCGTTCTGCCCAGGGTCCTGTCCTTGCAACAGCTTTGGCACACCATAGCCAACAGCCCGGTGGAGATCGAAGTATTCGGTTATGGAAGCCTGTGCGTCATGGTGGAAGGCCGTTGCGCCTTGTCATCTTACATTACGGGACGCTCCCCGAATGCCAGTGGAGTTTGTTCACCAGCAGAGTCCGTACGCTGGGAGGAGACGGCCCTGGGCCGCGAGTCTCGACTGAACGGCGTATTGATCGACCGTCACGGCCTGAATGAGGCGGCTGGTTATCCCACTTTGTGCAAGGGTCGTTACCATACAGACGCCCAAGCCTATTATGCCATCGAAGAGCCCACCAGCCTGAATATACTGGATGTATTGCCGGACTTGTTCCACCACGGCATAGCCGCCATCAAGGTGGAAGGCCGCCAGCGAAGTCCGGCCTACGTTGCGTCCGTCGCCCGCGTTCTGCGCGAAGCCATAGATACCTGCGCCGCCGATCCTGCACGATATCTGGTCAGAAACCAATGGACCGCGGTTCTCGATCGTCTTTCCGAAGGGCAGACGCATACGCTCGGGGCCTATCACCGGCCCTGGCACTGATATCCGTCCGGCATGCCCGCCATTCATGGATGGATTTTTGCACAACAAGACAGCGTCCTTAAATAAGGAGATGCGGAGAATGAAGATCTCGCTAGGCCCGATTCACTATTACTGGTCAAAGGAAAACATAGAGCAGTTTTACCGGCGCGCGGAACATTGGCCAGTGGACATCGTTTATCTGGGCGAGACCGTGTGCGCGAAACGACGCGCCCTGCGCAGCGCCGACTGGCTCGACATCGCAGCGCGTCTGACCGACGCAGGTAAGGAGGTCGTGCTGTCCACACTGGCCCTTCTGGAAGCCAATTCAGACCTTCTGCAATTGGAAAGGATTTGTGCGAATGCCCATTACCTGGTGGAAGCCAACGACATGTCAGCGGTTCATCTGCTGGCGGGGCGGGGCCTCTTCGTCATCGGACCCCATATCAATTGTTATAACGCCGAAACCTTGTCGCTTTTGGCCGATATGGGAGCCAGGCGATGGGTTCCTCCGGTGGAGTTGTCGGCTACCACCATCGCCATGTTGCAAAACACGCGTCCTGAGGCCATGGAAACCGAGGCGTTTGCGTATGGTTATCTGCCCCTGTCATTTTCAGCCCGCTGTTTCACGGCCAGGGCGGATAACGTCGGCAAGGATGCGTGTGAACTGCGATGCATAAGTGATCCGGAGGGGCGTGCGCTGTTCACCCAGGAGCATGAACGCCTGTTTACCATCAATGGCATTCAGCTTCAGTCCGGTATTCCGTGCAACCTCCTGAATGAGACCGTGGCCATGTCGGAAATGGGCATAGATATCGTCCGCATTTCCCCGCAACTTACCGCCACCGAGTCCGTCATACGGGCATTCCATGCCGCCTTGAATGGAGAAAGCAGTTCCCCGGTTGAATATGACTCGCCAGCCTGTAACGGCTATTGGCACGGCAAACCCGGCATGCAGTTCAGTCCTGTGCAGGGTGATTGAGGAAGGAGGCGTTATGGATAAGCTGTTATGGGGAGATAGCGGGCTTCGGGATGCCGCAGATAATATCATTCTTGATTCGCATCAGATGATCGTTACGCGCATGGAGTCGTTACCATTGTTACGTTTTTATGAAAATAGCCACGCGGTGGCCCTGGGCGCCTTCGAGGACAAGGATTTTGCCGTGCGAACTGCTTATTGTCGAGCCAGATCCATACCGGTTATCCGCCGTGTGACAGGTGGCGGAACAGCATATC
>JAKCBU010000160.1 GCA_021839095.1 Pseudomonadota bacterium
TGTTCATTGCCAAGGCGATCGAGCGCATTGGCGATCATGCCCGGAACATCTGCGAATATGTCATTTACCTCGCTAAAGGAAAAAACGTCCGGCATCTTCCCTTGGACGAGGTGGTAAAAAGCATTCAGGGGAAATAGTGATGGCGGAGCCAACGGCCCCGGCGGTGCTTGAAAACTTTCTGGCGGCGGTGGATTTGGGCTCCAATTCCTTTCACATGGTCGTTGCCGAGGAAAGCGGCTCCGAGATCCGGCTGCTGGATCGCCTGCGCGATGGTGTGCGCCTGGCGGAAGGCTTGCGCGATGACGGTAGCCTCGATCCCGAGGTAGAGCAGCGTGCCCTGGCTTGTCTAGCCCGTTTCGGGCAGCGCCTGCGGGGTATCCACCCGGATCGGGTACGCGTGATCGGCACCAATACATTGCGCCAGGCGAGTGCCGCGGAAGGATTCATTCGCGCCATCGAAGAAACGCTGGGATATCCGGTGGAGGTGGTGGCGGGGCGTGAAGAGGCGCGCCTGGTGTATTTGGGGGTGGCCCATAGTCTGGCGGTGGACGCCTGCGAGCGCCGCCTGGTGATAGATATCGGTGGTGGAAGTACGGAACTGATAGCCGGCAAAGGCTTCACGCCTCATTTGCGGGAGAGCCTGCATTTTGGTTGTGTGGCCTCCACCCGCGCCTTTTTCCCCCATGATGCGATCACCTTGACGGCCTGCGAGCAACTCGAAAAACGGGTGCGCATGGCCGTGGAACCCATGCTCGACGAGTTCTCCCGCCACGGCTGGGATCAGGTGGTGGGTTCCTCCGGCACCGTCAAGGCCATCGCCCGGATTCTCGCCGAAAATGGCCAGGGCTTGCGGATCACCCGGAGTGGCATGCATTGGCTGCGCGAGCAGATCATCCGCCTGGGTTCGGTGCGTGCGCTCAGCCAGATCAAAGGACTGAAGGCTGACCGCGCACCCGTTTTCCCCGGCGGATTCCTCATCCTTCATGGGTTGTTCGAGTCGTTGTGCTTGCATGAAATGCGGTTTTCCGAAGGTGCCCTGCGCGAGGGCGCGATCTACGATCTGCTCGGCCGCATCCATCAGGAAGATACCCGGGAAATGAGTATCCGCAGCCTGCAAGAGCGTTTTCATAGTCAGACCTCCCGTAACGCGAGGGTGGCCCAGTGGGCGGATCACTTTTACGCGGCCGCGGCCGCGGCATGGCATCTTCACGATGGACATCGGCAATGGTTGCGTTGGGCGGCGCTGACCTATGATATCGGTCTCGATATCGCTCATTCCGGATTCCACAAGCATGGCGAGTATATCTGGCGGAATGGGGACATCGCGGGTTTCTCGCAGCGAGAGCAAGGGGTGGTGGCGGCGTTGATTCGCGCCCAGCGCAAACGGCTGCCTAGCCCTGCCCAGTTGCGGGATCTGGAAATCGGCGTGGAAGATATCGCGCCCCTGCAAAAACTCGCTGTGCTGTTACGGCTCGCGATCCTCTTTCATCGCGGCGCGACGCCGCCGATGGCGCCGCCGGGACTCGCCGTGACCGGAACGCACTTGACCTTGTCCCTGGCCGCGTCATGGGAGGCGGGAATGCCGCTGCTGGCCGCCGATCTGGAGCAGGAACAGGAATGGATCATGCCCGATTTCCACTTGCGATGGTGAGCCACCAGGCGACTGGCATTGTCGAGGCGGGACGCGGGGCGCGCGATGGCTGAAGGTTTCTCCCATCTGGCCCTCATCACGGAAACCTATCCACCAGAAGTGAATGGTGTGGCGCATACGTTACAGTGCCTGACCAGTCATCTGCGGCAGCGCGGCTATCGGGTCTCCGTGCTGCGACCGCGGCAGAGCGGTGACGGGGCAGGGGCGGACCTTTTCCCGGCACTGTCCCTGCCTTTTTACCCGCAGGTCCGGATGGGTTACAGCGTAACGCACCGTATGCGGCGACGGCTGCGGGTTTTGCGCCCCGATCTGATCCACATCGCCACGGAAGGTCCCCTGGGCCTCGCCGGGCTCCTGGCGGCGCGCCATCTGAGAATCCCCGTGGTCAGCAGTTTTCACACCAACTTTGACGGCTATGCCCGGCACTACCGCCTGCAATTCCTGCAAGGACTGGCGCTACTTTATCTGCGTGGTTTTCATAACGCCACCCGCAAAACCCTGGTGCCGAGCCAGGGGACGTTTGCCCATCTGACGGCCCACGGCTTTCGCAATCTGGCCATGTGGCGCCGTGGGGTGGATACGGTCAGATTCGATCCCCGCTGGCGTAGCGACACCTTGCGCGCCGGGCTTGGTCTGGGGCAGGAAGATGGACTTCTGCTTTATGTCGGGCGATTGGCCCATGAAAAGAACCTGCCCGCCCTGGTGGTTGCCTATGGGCGTTTGCGGGAGATCTGGCGGGGACCGGGTAAACTGCATCTTGCCCTGATCGGTGATGGGCCGCTGGCCGCTGAACTATCCCGGCAGAACCTGGCGGGCTTTTCTCTGGAAGGCGTGCAACAAGGGGAGGCTCTGGCCCGGTGGTATGCCAGTGCGGACCTGTTTTGTTTCCCTTCCTGCAGCGAGACCTTTGGCAATGTGGTGCTGGAGGCCATGGCCAGCGGCCTGCCGGTACTCGCCTATGACACGCCTGGGGTGAATGAGCATTTCCGGTCTGCTGATGAAGGCGTCCTGCTTCCCGTCGATGGGGATCTTGCCATTGCCATGTGGAGTCTGCTGAGCAATCGTGCGCGGTTGCGGGAGATGGGCCAGCGCGCCCGGCAACGCGCCGAGGGCGAAACCTGGCCCCGGGTCTTCGATACCCTCCTGGATAACTACCGCCAAAGTCTGGACGGGGTTTCATGACACCTCCGCATGGCGGCGGAAGTGGGAGGGGCCCCGCCAATAGGCGTCCGTTGCCGCTTTTGCTATTGTGGCGTGTGCCGGTAAATAAGCGTTCGGTGTGACGGGGAGGACGAGACCATTGATGCGATCAACGAGGTGCTGAGCTGGCTGTATCTTCCGCCGATCACGCTGGAGAGGGTCATCGCCTTTCTGCACCAATATGGTTACTGGATACTCTTCGCGGGTACGCTGCTGGAGGGCGAAGCCATCGTGATCATTGCCGGTGCCTTGGCCCATGCCGGCGTGTTCGATCTGCCTGTGGTCATGCTCGTCTCCTGGTTGGGCAGCACGATCAACGATCAGGCGCTGTATCAGTTGGGCTACCATTACGGCGAACGTCTGCTGAACAGTTTGCCGCATTTTCTGCGCCGTCATGTGCATCAGGCGGAAGGTTCGATCCGCCGTTTCGGGGATTGGGTCACGCTGTTGTTCCGGTTTATTTATGGCACTCGCACCATCACGCCCATTCTGCTCGGGGTGCACCGTTATCCGGCCCGTCGCTATCTGTGGATGAATCCTGTGGCCGCGGCGGTATGGTCCATAGCCATCGCGAGCGTTGGTTATCTCCTGGGCGCTTCATTGCGGAGTCTGCTGCAGGGCGTGCAACATGTGCAGATCATGCTGTTGCTCTTGTTGATTGCGGGGGGTGGCATGTTTTGGTGGTGGCATCGGCGGCACAGGGAATAAATCGGCATGCCGCTTTTGGGGTCATTTGCCAGTGCGTTCGTTTTATGCTAAAAAGCGCTGGGCTTCGGCCTAAATACTCACACGCGCCGACATCGGGCAGCCGGGTGTCCGCAAGGATGACTGCCTGTGGCGCGTGGCGGACCACAACCCTGAAAACTGGAGAATCTCACTCATGAGCAGTAACGTCACCATGCGCGCCCTGCTGGAAGCGGGCGTCCATTTCGGCCACCAATCCCGTTACTGGCACCCCAAGATGGCGCCGTATCTCTTTGGTGAGCGTAACCGCATTCACATTATCAACCTGGAATACACCCTGCCGATGCTACGCACGGCGTTGAGTTTCATTGAGCAAGTTTCCCGCAAACACGGTCGGGTGCTTTTTGTCGGCACCAAGCGCCAGGCGCGCGAGGCCGTCGAACTGGAGGCCCGTCGCAGCGGCGCCTTTTTCGTCAATCAGCGTTGGCTGGGCGGTACGCTGACCAACTTCAAAACCATTCGCCAATCCATTCGTCGTCTGGATGAACTGGATCAAATGACCACCGACGGCACGTTGGAAAAACTGACCAAGAAAGAGGCCCTGAATCTGACCCGCGAGCGCGAAAAACTGGAACGTAGCCTGGGTGGTATCAAGGAGATGAGCGGTCTGCCGGATGCCATTTTCGTGATCGATGTCGGTCACGAAAATATCGCCATCGCAGAGGCCCGCAAGCTGGGCATCCCGGTGATCGGTGTGGTGGAC
>JAKCBU010000161.1 GCA_021839095.1 Pseudomonadota bacterium
CCGATCTTCATTGAAAAATATCTCTGTTCAAATTTGCCCAGGTGGCGAAATCGGTAGACGCAAGGGACTTAAAATCCCTCGGCTCATGCCGTGCCGGTTCGAGTCCGGCCCTGGGCACCATTCAGCTTGCATGGTTAAAATCCGCCAAAACTCCACGCCACACGCTGCAGCGGCTCAGGAACCGTGAACTCTATCAGCGTTGGCGGTGTGAATGACCGCCAGCTGACGCTGTTGCGGGTTTCGTCCGTCCCTACCTCTTCTTCGGGAGGGCTTCGGCAGGCTGCTCACCGGGCGGGGTGCCGGCTTCGGACGGAGTGATCGCGTTACCCCCCGCGCAATCGGCAAGCGGATCCTCCGTCGTGGCCGCAGCGGCGCCAGCCAATGCGGCCCAATACCGCTCTTCAGCCTGTAATTTTTGGATGTGCTCCCGGAGTACCGCCGCGCCTACGGCGTGCGGCCTGCTCTGATCGCGGCGGATAAGTTCCACCAATGGCAATGCCGGGAAATACTGGATCGCCATGTCCACAACACCCATGCACCGCAGCCATGCAACCTCTTTGTTCAGATGTGTCAAGTCCAGATGCGTATCGGCCAGAATGATCGCGTCATGCTCCTGCAAGGCTTTCCGCACGGCCTGTTCCCAGAGCCACTGGACCTGGCCTTCGAGGGCGTGATTCCAGCTGGACCACGAAAAAGGCATACCCGTCTCTGCGACATGCAAGGCCACCCGAATGGCGTCCCGTTCGATGATGGCGATACGCAATCCGGCATAGCGAGAGGCGACGGATTTGGCCCAACTGCTTTTTCCCGAAGCCGCCGGGCCAACGGTGAATATGGCCAACCTCTCCCGCTGGCCAGACGTATGCGCCTCTGCAGATACCCGTCCATTCATAACGTGGGTTCCTTTCTTTCGTTGTGCTGTTGGCCGCTTGACAAATCATTCTCCGTCAACTCATCAAAGCTTCCGCCGTTTCCGCTGATAATTGCCCAAATGAGGGCTATCAACCATCCCAATACGGTCCACCCCAGTGCGAGGTTCAGGATCAAAATACCCTTCGTATGCGCGGATCCCAGACTATAAGCCAGAATCACCGGCAACAGATACAGCACCGCCAGCAGAACGATCCCGACCACAAGGGCGAGAACGAAACCGGATGAAGTTTGCGTAAGCCAGCGCAGCATGGATATCCCCTTGAAGAATATGCTCGGACCAGCATCAAATGTGGCACTTTGACGGCTTTTCGATCAGAGACTACCCAGGGCCCCATCAAAGAGATCGCACAGCGGACAGAACCGCCCGCTACGCGCTTCAGCGCAATTATTCCGTGACCTCATTCAGGATGGTGTGCGGTAAAATGTATCGTCGCCGGCCATTTTAACAGAATACTCGAAGAGGTCTGCGCGCCACGGGTCGCCCCTTGCCGGTCACGACCCCCTCGAACATGGGATGCCCTTTTCAATGCTCTTGGAAAAACGTTGAAGGATCCACCCGCATGAACGGGGTGAAATGTAGGACATTCAGCGCTCATGGTCAACAGACCCATTGGCGAAACCGGAAACGGACGCGCAACAAAACCGCGTCAGAAAAAATGTTTGCAAAGTGCGGCAAGTTATACTAAAAATATATTAGAATATGAATATTGAAATTATAAGCCCCGGCCACCCCCGTCCTCGGTCCACAAGGTCCGCTGTGATGCTCCATCCTGCATGTGCGATGGCAGTTGAAACTTGAAGCATAGCCCTCATTTCGTGCCCCCAATTGACCTGCCCTTGGAAAACGACAGGTCCTTTTTATGCCGCAGGTGCAGTCAATGGGATATCAACAGTCTTCCACGGCATATGGATGTGATGCCCATGTCCCTGCGATCCAAGCAGGCTAGCGAAGGCGCCGGTTTCCGACGAGCGACGATCCACTTGGTTCATCAGGAGCCAGGCGCTACAATTCATACCCCCTTGCAGATCGACGACGGTTCACATGACCTGGTTTCTCGCCACTCTGGCCCATCTCATCCATCTCGCCACCCCCCTACTCCAGACCTATGGTTTATGGGGGCTGGTCGGTATCCTCTTTGCCGAGAATCTGGGCGTTGTCTTCGCACCGGGAGAATCCGTGGTAGTGACCGCCGGATTTCTCGCCGCCAAGGGGGTGTTTTCTATCGCCATCGTGCTACCCCTGGCCATGCTGGCCGCCATCCTTGGTGGTTATCTGGCATACGGACTGGGCGTGCGTTACGGCCACGCGGGCCTCATCCGTTTCGGGAAATACGTGTGGATCACGCCGGAGAAGATCAGTCGGGTCCACAATTTCTTCCAGCGCTTTGGCGCGCCAGTCGTGGCCATCGGTCGCTTTATCGTTCCCTTGCGGCAACTGCAGGGGTATATCGCCGGCAGCGCCGAGATGGGTTTCCGTGCCTATGCCATCTGGAGCGCCGTCGGTGCCGTGCTTTGGGTCACCACCTGGGGCGGTGGGGCCTGGTGGCTGGCGGAGTCTATCCCGGGCTGAGTCGATCGACGTTGGAGCATCCTCCCTGAAGGCTCTCCCCGATACACGCCAGAAACCGCATCGACGCCTGGTTGATCCTGGTCAGATCGGGTTTCTTCGCGGTCATATCGAGAGGAAGGGCGGTCACCGCCTCCTGATAGCGAAGATAGGCTTGGGCTATGGGGGTCGATCCAAAACCCAAACCGGCGACATGGCTGGCTACAGGACTAGTGGCGGCAAGCTCTGAAAGCATAGACTTGGGAAACATCGGGACCTGCATCAAAAGCGTCTTCAGGGCGTCGCTGAAGCGTAAATGGCAGGCGTAGAGGCCGAGCAGCGATTGCGGCCCATGATAAGGCTTCGGGGTGTACGCCCGGAGCCAGGGCAACATCGCCGTGGCAGGCATGGGGCGCGCGATGGCGTACCCTTGCGCCTGGGATACGCCGAGGGCCGTCAAGGCATCCAGAATTTCCGGCGTCTCCGCGCCCTCGGCCAAAAAATCCACCGCCAAACCCTGGGCAAGGCCCAAAAGGCTGTGCACAAAATGCAGATTGTCCGGCCGCTGCGCCAGTTCCCGGACGAAACTTTGGTCGAGCTTGATCATGTCAATCGGCAGCTCCTTGAGCCGCAGCAGGGAGGAATAGGCGCTACCCACATCGTCGAGGGCGAGACGCACGCCGGTCGCCTTAATTTCCCGGAGCTTTTGCTGGGCGTTAGCGATGGATAAAAAGTCTCCATACTCCAGTATCTCCAGAGTGACGCGAATGGGATCGATCCCGCTCGGTCCGAGGGTTTCCGTCAGGCAGTGCAAACAGGCATCATGCGTGAGAAGTTCCGGCTCCGCATTGATGGATACCGTGAGCGGAAACCCCGCTTTCTCCCAAGTGGCCACATCCTGAAGGGCTTGAGTGAGGACCGCCTGGGTGAGGGTCCGGCGCTCCTCCACGGAAAGGAAAGACAGAAAACGGGCGGGGGCGAGGATTTCGCCGGAATGCCCCGTCAAGCGTGCCAACGCCTCCACGCCCAGCACCCGGCCACTTTCGAGATCGACGATGGGTTGGTAGTGAATGCGCAGGCCTCCCGCGGTCAATAGGGTGCTTATGTCTTGCCGAAGAGCGGTTTCACCCACGTCCGTATCGGCGTGATAATAAGTCCAGAAGCGTTGCCGATCCCTCTTCGCCGCCTTGATGGCATAGAGGGCCTGGTCCGCATGGCGCAGCAGCAAATCGGAATCACTGTCGTCGAAAGGATAGAAGGTCAGCCCCAGACTCCCGCGCACGGTCACGCTGTCCCCGCCAGAGAGAATAAAGGGTGTCTCGATGGCCCCCTGGACTCGGGCGAGGACCGACTCCAACTCATCCATGCTTCTCAGGTCTTCGAAAACAAGGACCAGTTCGTCACCACCGAGACGGGCCGCGAAGTCGGTCTGCCGCAAGGCCTTCTGGAGACGATCGGCGAGTGTGGTCAGCAGAGCGTCGCCGGCGGCATGGCCGTATAGATCATTGATGGGCTTGAAATCATCGAGATCCAACATGCCTACGGCCAGTATCCGCTCATGACGGAGCGTACGGGCCATGGCTTCCGCCATGCGCAGGGACAGGGCGGCACGATTGGGCAGCCCGGTCAAAAGGTCGTGGTAGGCAAGCCAGGCCTGTCGGCCATGCTCGGCGTCGAGACGCGCCCGGAGATCGATTTCGTGGAGGCCATGGCTGATGAGCCGGGTGATTCGCGCCAAAAGCCCGAGGATCGCTTCATCAAAAATCCCGGCGCGACCAGCGATGACGACGAGGACCCCCCAGATCCGCCC
>JAKCBU010000162.1 GCA_021839095.1 Pseudomonadota bacterium
GGCCGCGGACGGCAAAAGTGGTGATGGCTGCGGCCTGCTGCTGCAAATGCCCAAGGCCTTCTTCCGGACCATGGCCGCGGAACAGGGCCTCACCTTGGCTGCGCATTTCGGCGTCGGCCAGTTTTTCCTCCCCCAGGACACCACGGTGGCGCGCGCAATGCGCGCGGCCCTGGAGGCGGAAGCCAAGGCGCTCGGACTGCACTGCCCGGGCTGGCGCGAAGTACCTATCGACCGCAGGGTCTGTGGGGATGAGGCGCTCAAGCGCCTGCCCGCGGTCTGGCAGGTGTTTGTGGATCTCCCCGGCGACACGGACACGGATGGCCAGGAACGTCTCCTCTACCGCCTGCGGCGGCGTGTAGAGAAACGTTTCGTCGACGAGCGTGACTTCTTTGCGGTGAGCTGCTCGTCCCAGGTGATCGGTTACAAGGGCCTGGTGTTGCCCGAACATCTTCCGGATTTCTATCCCGACCTGCGTGACCCGCGTTTCGCCTCCGCCCTGGTCACCTACCACCAGCGCTTTTCCACCAACACCTGGCCGGAATGGCGGTTGTGCCAGCCCTTCCGCATCCTCGCCCACAACGGCGAACTGAACACCGTGCAGGGCAATCGCATGTGGGCCAGGGCCCGCGAGGCCCAGTTGAAATCCGACCTGCTGCCCATGGCGGAAGTCCTCCCCGCCGTGGGTGGCGGCAGCGATTCCTTCAGTCTCGACAATATGCTGGAGCTGCTGGTGCAGGGTGGCATGGATTTCTTCAAGGCCGTCCGTCTGTTGGTGCCGCCCGCCTGGCACAATGTTCCGCGCATCGAGCCCGCCCTGCGCGCTTTCTATGAATACCATTCCATGCGTATGGAAGCCTGGGACGGGCCCGCTGGTCTGGTGCTCAACACCGGGCGCATCGCGGCCTGCGCCCTGGATCGCAATGGTCTGCGGCCAGCCCGGTACGTCATCACCAAAGACCGCATCATCAATATCGCCTCGGAAGTCGGAGTATTCGACTACGACCACCGCGACATCCTGGTGCAGGGCCGGGTGGGGCCAGGGCAACTGGTGGCGGTGGACATGCGCACGGGGAAACTCCTTGAATCGGCGGCCATCGACGCCGAGATCCAGAACAGTCACCCCTACCGGGAATGGTTGGATCAGTACGCCGAACACCTCGACAGTGACGACAGTGACACCACTCCCGCGCTCACCGTGCACGATCTGCTGACCACTGAAAAGGCCTTCGGGGTGAGCTTCGAGGAAGAAGACCAGGTCATCCGTGTCCTCGCCGAAGGCGCGCAAGAAGCCGTCGGCTCCATGGGAGATGACACCCCCGTGGCGATCTTGTCGCGACAACCCCGGCACATTGCCGACTATTTCCGCCAACAGTTCGCCCAGGTCACCAATCCGCCCATCGATCCCCTGCGTGAAGCGCTGGTGATGTCCCTCAACACGGTCATTGGCAGCGAGAGCAACCTCTTCGCCGAACGTCCGGAATACGCCCGGCGCATCGAAGTCCATTCCCCGGTACTCTCCGATGCCACCTTTGTCGCCCTCACCCACCGCGCCGAGCCTGCCTTCCGCAGCCAAACTTTCGATCTCTGCTACTCGGCGGCGGACAGTAACCTGGGCGGGGCCATCGAGGCCCTCTGCGAAGAGACCATCGAAGCGGTGCGGCATGGCGCCGTCATCCTCGTGCTTTCGGATCACGCGCTGGAGCGGGATCGTCTCTACATTCCCGCCCTGATGGCCGTGGGCGCGGTACATCACGCGCTCATCGATGCCGGTCTGCGCACCCGCTGCAACATCGTGGTCGCCACGGCGCATGCCCGCGACCCGCATCATTTCGCCACCATGATCGGTTATGGCGCCACGGCCATCTATCCCTATCTGAGTTACGGGATCATCCGCAGCCTCGCCGAGCGGCACGCCTTCAGTCAGCCGGTGACTCTCCATAAGGCCTTGGAAAACTACCGGAAGGGCATCGACAAGGGTCTTTACAAAATCCTTTCCAAAATGGGCATTTCCACCCTGGCCTCCTATCGCAGCACGCAACTGTTTGAAGCACTCGGTCTCGCGCCAGAGGTGGTGGAGCGCTGTTTCCGGGGAACAGTCAGCCGGATCAACGGGGCCTCTTTCAGTCATCTGGAAAATGATGTCCGCCAGCAGGTCCATGATGCCTATCTGCCGCGCCAGGCGTTACCTCTCGGCGGTTTGCTCAAATATGTCAGCGGCGGCGAATATCACGCCTATCATCCCGATGTGGTACAAAGCCTGCAGACGGCGGTCAAATCCGGTCGTTACGCGGACTATCGGGTCTTCGCCGGGTTGGTGAACCAGCGCCCCGTCACCACCCTGCGTGATCTGCTGCAACTGCGTACGGCACAGCCCATTCCGATCAGTGAAGTGGAACCCATTGAAGCGATCACCCCGCGTTTCGATACCGCGGCCATGTCGCTCGGCGCGCTGTCACCAGAGGCCCACGAGGCGCTGGCCATCGCCATGAACACCATCGGCGGCCGCTCCAACTCCGGCGAAGGCGGTGAAGATCCGGCACGCTATCACAACAACAAAATAAGCAAAATCAAACAGATCGCCTCTGGACGCTTTGGCGTGACACCAGAATACGCCGTCAATGCCGAAGAGTTGCAGATCAAGATCGCCCAAGGCGCCAAGCCCGGTGAAGGCGGTCAACTGCCGGGACACAAGGTCAGCGGCCTCATCGCCCGGCTGCGTTATGCCAAGGAAGGAGTCGCCCTCATCAGCCCGCCGCCGCACCATGACATCTATTCCATCGAGGATCTGGCACAACTCATTTTTGACCTCAAGCAGGTCAATCCGCAGGCCTATATCTCCGTGAAACTGGTTTCCGAGGCCGGAGTTGGCACCATCGCCGCGGGGGTAGCCAAGGCCTATGCCGACCGCATCACCATTGCCGGCTATGATGGCGGCACAGGCGCCAGTCCCCTGACCTCGGTGAAGTACGCCGGCTCCCCTTGGGAGCTCGGTCTCGCCGAAGCCCAGATGGCCCTGCGCCGCAACCATCTCCGGCACCGGGTACGTCTGCAGGTCGATGGCGGACTCAAAACCGGACTGGACGTGGTCAAAGGCGCTTTACTCGGTGCGGAGAGCTTCGGTTTCGGTACCGCACCGATGATCGCGCTGGGCTGCAAATACCTGCGGATCTGTCATCTCAACAACTGCGCCACCGGTATCGCCACCCAGGATGACACCCTGCGCAAACATTTCACGGGACTGCCGGAAATGGTCATCCACTATTTCCGCTTCGTCGCCGAGGAAGTGCGCGAGATCATGGCGCAACTCGGTGTCCGCCGCTTTGACGATCTCGTCGGCGCCAGCCAGTGGCTGGAGATCAAGGGTGCGCAAAGCGCCAAGCAGGAGCATCTGGATCTCCGTCCCCTCTTGGCCAATGCCGCGCTGCGCGATGCCGATCCCAATATTCACACCCAGGACCGCAACCCTCCCTGCGACCCGGGTGAACTGGCCGAAAGCATGGTGAAGGATGCACAGCCCGCGCTGGAAAAACAGATTCCCACCCGACTGCATTACCCGATCCGCAATGTGAATCGCTCCATCGGCGCCCGCCTCGCCGGAGAAATCGCCCGTCGCTACGGCAACGTCGGGCTACGGGAAGACGCGGTGCACGTCGAACTGCAGGGTACCGCCGGACAATCCTTCGGGGCCTTCTGTGTGCAGGGCATGACTCTGCGCCTGCATGGCGATGCCAATGATTATGTGGGCAAGGCCATGAACGGGGGCACCATCATCATCGCGCCCCCGGCGGGCGTGTCCTATACCAGTCAGGACTCGGCCATCGTCGGCAACACCTGCCTGTACGGAGCGACGGGCGGGCGCCTCTACGCCGCGGGCCGCGCGGGCGAACGTTTCGCCGTGCGCAACTCCGGAGCCGTGGCCGTCATTGAAGGCGCGGGCGACCACGCTTGTGAATACATGACCGGCGGTCAGATCGTGATTCTCGGTTCGGTCGGGGTGAATTTCGGGGCCGGCATGACCGGCGGATTGGCTTTCGTGCGTGACCAGATCCGTCAGTTTCCCGATCAGGTCAATGGCGAACTGGTGAACTACCACCGGATTGAAACCGAATCCATGCGCGGCTATGAAGCCTTGCTGCGCCGTCACATCCAGGCGCATGTGGCCGCCACCGGCAGTCAGTATGCCGCAGGGCTGCTGAAAGACTGGAACCACTTCATCCGTGATGTCTGGCTGGTGGTGCCCAAGGCGGCCAAACTGGATGTCCTGCTCGAAGAG
>JAKCBU010000163.1 GCA_021839095.1 Pseudomonadota bacterium
TTCTTCTCGATGCCCTTAAAAAATCGCTGAAAGAAATACAGATATGCCCCTTGCAACGCCCCCGCAATGAGGAAGGGGGTGACCAGCATTTCCCACTGAAAAAAAGCCGCGGCGATAGTTGGACCAATGGCGCGCGGGGCCTGAATGGACAGGCTGTTGATGGTCGCCGCCAAGCCCCGCCGGTCTTTGTCTACCAGACCGAGGAAAAGCGTCTGGCGAGAACCGATATTTCCCTGATTCAACGCCGCACGGATGATAAAAATCAGCATCGCCAGCCAGAAAAACGGTGAGAACGGTAGAGCCAGTAACAACGCCAGACCCAACAAGCGCATCCGTAAGACCGTCCCGACCAGACCAAATCGTCGGGTGAGGCGCAGACCGATCAGCGACATGAAGGCGGCACTGGCGAAGGCGATCGCCATGGTGCCACCGATGGCTGCCGGTCCTACACCGAAACGCAGGTGAAACCAGTACGCCATGAGTGGTCCCACCATGCCGATTCCCAGACCGTTCAGCGTATTGATACTGCCAAAGGTGAGCATGAGCCGCCACAGTGGTTGCTGGGTTTTCGCAGTTGCCGCCTCCACGGACGTACTTTTCTCTTCGGTCGCGCGCTCGGCGGGCAGTGCCTCGGCGGCGCGCAAAAACAGCAGACAGACCACAGAACCGATCAGCACGATCAGGAAGAGTGGCCGATAAGCCGCTGCCCCCGGCAACATTCCCTCGAAGACGCTGGGTAAGGCCGCCAGCAAAGCACCCGCCGCCATCCCGGAGAGTCCGATGCTGGTATTGAAGTGAAAGATGGGCGCCCATTGGGGCTCGACGACACTCCGCGAGATCCAGGATTGTTCCGCCGGCGCGAAGGGGCCGGCGCCGCCGTTCGCACCGCGGCCAAAAGCGCCCAGGATGGCCGCGCCGCCCAGCCAGATCGGTTGCGTCGTGCTCAACGCGATGGACGCCGCCACCAGTTGAACCCCCTCGTAGCCTAGTAGAAAGCCTTTGGCACCGAAGTGATCACTAAGGGGACCAACCAGCAAGGTGGCTGCGGCACCTACCAACAAGCTGAGCGAGTAGAGGATGCCAATGGCTAGCGCGGACCAGTGCAAGGCGTGGAGGTAAAGCGCGAAATCGGCCACCAACGCCCCCTGCCCTACACTGCGGGCGGCGCGTGCACCCATCAGGAGCCGTGCGTTGCGGGGAAAATCCCTCAGCAACGGATCCGTCGTCAGACGAGCGCGGCGTCAATCCGCTGACTGCGCCGTGTCATGCGATTGCACTCGTCCACGTATACCAGTTGCGGCAGAAAGTGGGCTACCGCCTCTTCGGTGACTTGCGCGTAGGCGGCGATAATCAGCACGTCCCCCAAGGCTACCCGGCGCGCCGCCGCGCCATTGACGGAGATGGTCCCCGACCCGGCGGGCGCACTGATGGCATAGGTGCTGAAACGGTCCCCGTTGTTCACGTTATAGAGGTGTATCTGCTCATAGGGATGGATGCCCGCCGCCGCCAGCAGATCGCTGTCGATGGCGCAGGAGCCCTCGTACTCCAGTTCAACGGCCGTTACCCGCACTCGGTGTAATTTGCCCTTCAGCAGAGTCAACAGGATCATCGCCGGCCCTCGTCATTCAACAGAATCGGCTCAGTGTACTACCAGCATGGCCCGTGGGGGAATCTTTGCCGGTAGCAAGGTTCTATACTGCGGCCAGAATACGAACTATCGGGATAGACGAGTCATGTCGGAAAATGCTTGCGGGGGATTGAGCAACGACGAGGCGCGGCAGCGACTTGCTCAGTACGGGCCCAATGCCGTTGCCGAGGAAAAGCCCCGAAACTGGGTGTTGCTTCTGGGCAAGTTTTGGGCCCCCGTGCCGTGGATGCTGGAGATCACACTGGTTCTGGAAGCCATGCTCGGCAAGTGGCCAGAAGCGGTCATTATCACCGTCGTATTGATCTTTAACGGAATGATCGGTTTTGGCCAGGAGCGTAAGGCGCGGAGCGCGTTGGCGCTCCTGAAAGAACGCTTACGGATTCAGGCGCGGGTGTGCCGCGATGGACAATGGCAGAGCCTCCCGGCCGCCGGGCTGGTGCCCGGGGATCTGGTGCATGTGCGGGTGGGTGACATGGTGCCAGCCGATTTGTGCCTCAGGGAGGGCGAAATTCTGGTGGATCAGTCAGCCCTGACCGGAGAATCCGTACCCGTGGAGCGCGCCGTCGGCGATACGCTCTATTCCGCCTCCGTGGTGCGCCGCGGCGAGGCCTCGGGTGAGATCACGGCTACGGGCGCCAGAAGTTATTTCGGCAAAACCGCGGAACTGGTGCGCGGCGCCGGCGCCAAAAGCCACTTAGAGGAGTTGGTCCTGTCCATCGTTCGCCATCTGGTAATCATGGATGGTGTTTTGGTCGCCGCGATCCTGATTTATGCCGTGGCCAGCAAGATGCCCTTATCGGAAATACTCCCCTTTGCCCTGATTCTGCTGGTCGCCTCGGTGCCGGTGGCGCTACCGGCGATGTTCACCCTGGCGACCGCCCTCGCTTCTCTGCATCTGGCGCATCGCGGTGTGTTGGTGACTCGCCTGGCCGCCGTGGAAGAAAGTGCCGCCATGAGCGATCTCTGCAGCGACAAGACAGGCACCCTTACGCAGAACCGGCTTCACCTCAGCCAAGTGCAGGCTTGGCCTGGCATAGAAGAAATCCACCTCCTTCACATGGCGGCCATGGCGAGTGACAGCGCTACCCAAGATCCCATCGATCTGGCGATCCTCCGAAAAACGGCGACTCAACCCACCCATGGGCCCGCACGTCAGCGGTTCGTACCCTTTGATCCGGCCACCAAGCGTTCGGAGGGCGTTTTTTCGGAAGGGGGCACGGTCTGGCGTGCGCTCAAAGGCGCTCCTGAGATTATCGCCAAACTCTGCGGTGTCGCGGACTGGGAGCCGATGACCGCGCAGCTCGCCGGCGGTGGCGCCCGAGTGCTCGCCGTCGCCGCGGGCCCTGAGGGTCACCCGCGCTTTCTGGGCTTGCTCGCCCTCGCCGATCCGGTTCGTCCGGACGCCGCCGAAGTCGTTCAACGTTTGCAGGGCCTGGGCGTGCGAGTGCGCATGGTCACCGGCGATAGCCCCGAAACGGCTAAGAGCGTAGCCACAACATTGGCTATCGCGGGGCGTGTCTGCGACCGTAACGCCCTGGGCGAGGATTGCGCGGTGTATGCCGGGGTCTTTCCCGCCGACAAATTCCATCTGGTGCAAGGGTTACAGAAAAAAGGCCGGGTCGTCGGTATGACGGGCGATGGGGTGAACGATGCCCCCGCGCTCAAACAGGCGGAAATGGGGGTGGCCGTAGAAAGTGCCACCGATGTGGCCAAAGCCGCGGCCAGCCTCGTGCTTACCACACCCGGTTTGCAAGGGGTGCTGGATGCGGTGATTACCGGCCGACGGGTATATCAGCGCATGCTCACCTACACCCTCAACAAAATGATCAAGGTTTTTCAGGTGGCCCTGTTTTTGAGTCTGGGTGTTCTGTTTTTTCACCGTTTTGTCGTCACGCCCCTTCTAGTCCTTTTACTCCTCTTCGCCAATGACTTCGTGACCATGTCGCTGGCGGAGGACCATGTACGCCCCTCGCCCAAACCGGATCGCTGGAACATTCGTACCTTGGTGTTTTCCTCGCTGGCGATGGCTCTGGCCTGGCTGATTTACATTTTTGCGGTGTATGGAGCGGGCCGGATTCTGGGGTTGCCGTTAGGCGCCTTGCAGACCCTGGATTTTCTGGGACTGGTGTTTTCCGGGCTCGCCAACGTCTTTTTGGTGCGAGAGCGCGGCCCTCTCTGGGGATCCCTCCCGGGTCGTTTTCTCCTGTGGGCGAGCCTCGCCGATATACTGATGGTAAGCGGTCTGGCGATCATGGGCTGGCTGATGGCGCCATTGCCTCCGATGATCGTCGTCTGCCTGCTGCTGGTGACGGTGCTGTATGCCCTGATGCTCGATCAGGTCAAGGTGCCCTTGCTGCGCCGGTTGACCGGCGGGTAGGTCCGCGCCGCGGAACGCGGCGTTCAGCGTCAGCATCACAGATGCTAAACTACCCCATTCCCTTCTTCTCTGGTTTCTCTCATGACGACGAAACATCAGGATACATACGAACAGCTCGCGCTTGGCAGCGTCGATATTCTGCCTGAAGGCGAGATGCCACGGCGCCTCGCCGCCGCACAGAGCGACCACAGACCCCTGCGGATCAAGCTGGGCATGGACCCTACCGCCCCGGATCTGCAC
>JAKCBU010000164.1 GCA_021839095.1 Pseudomonadota bacterium
TGATCCCCGCCGCTTGGGTTAAGCACCGTTGCGCTGCGTCCCCCATCTGCCGGGGCCGGAGCGGGTACCGGGGTGGTCAGGCTACCCCGGCTGCGGCCATCACGGCGCTGGGGGCTGTGCCAGCGGCGCATCGAAGAGGTCGGAGCCGATGATCCCGCCGCCCAACAGCAGCGGGGTGATGCCCATGCCGCGGATTTTAGCGAGAGTGGGCTGTGCCGCCGCCAGGGAGTCGAAGGTGCGGGTACGAAGGCGGTAAAAGGTATGGTGATCGCGGGTTTCCACCTTTTCCATCTGAGTGCCGACTCCCAGCAGCGCGAGGCGGTCGCGCAGGACGATGGCCGCGGCGCGATTGGTGAAAGCCCCCACCTGAATGGTGACCGGCTGATGCGTGGGATGGTTACCGCCACTGTCACTGCGCGCGGTTGCGGCGCTGGGGATGCCGGGACCGCTGCCGAGGATATCCGCGGGGATGTCCACATGCATGTTGGGCAGAATGCGATAAAAACTGAAATCGACACCACTGCGGGTGGCGGCGGTGGACATCGCGGGAGCGGCCGCCGCGTTGCTGGAGGAGGTCATGGCCAGCGGGCCGCGCATCGGGGCTTGCGCTCCCGGACGGGTCACGGCTCCGGCGCTCTGTTTCCGCAACGTCATTGATGCGGCACCACCAGAGACCGTCATGGCCGACAGTCCGATCCGGTCGGCGACCAGACCCAGTTTCTCGGAGGAGAGGGGGAGCCGCGCTATCCACCACCAGATTCCCGCACTCGAAACGACCACGAGGAGTAGCAATACCCAAGGCCAGCGTCGCGCCGGGGCGGAGAATGAGGATGTTTCCTCATGGTCGTCTTCCGGCTCCACGGGTCGTCGTGGCGCGATGGGCGCGCGAGGCGCCTGCAACTGCGGGCGGCTGGTCTGATTTTTATAGTCGCGCATGCGCCCTTACATCTGTTCCGGCGCGCTGACACCGAGCAACCGCAGACCATTGGCGATGCTTTGCGCGACGGCCGTGCAGAGGGTGAGGCGGGCGTGTCTGAGCGGTGTGTCATCCACCAGGATGCGAGTCGAGTTGTAGTAGGTGTGGAAAGCGGCGGCCAGATCCCTGAGGTAAAAGGCGATCTGGTGGGGTTCGCGGTCACGGGCCGCGGTGGCGACGACTTCCGGGAAACGCCAGAGGGTGTCGGCGAGTGCCCATTCGCGCGGGTCCTGCAGGGGTTCCAGGTCGATATTCCCCGCGGCGGGGGGGAGGCTGAGCCCCTTTTCTGTGGTCTGGCGCAGCAGGGAATATACTCGGGCGTGGGCATATTGGATATAAAAGACCGGATTTTCCTCGGAGTGCTTTTTAGCCAGTTCGAGGTCGAAGTCCAGGTGCTGGTCGGCGCGGCGTAACACATAAAAGAAACGCGCGGCATCATTGCCGACCTCCTCGCGCAGTGCGCGCAGGGTGACAAACTCGCCGGCGCGGGTGGACATGGAAATCTTTTCCGTGCCGCGATAGAGAACGGCGAACTGGACGAGAACAACCTCCAGGCATTGATCATCGAGGCCGAGGGCGCGCAGGGCGGCCTTGACTCGAGGCACATAGCCGTGATGGTCCGCACCCCACATGTCGATGATCCGGGTAAAACCGCGGGCAAATTTTTCGGCGTGGTAAGCGACGTCGGAGGCGAAATAGGTATAGGCGCCGTTATCGCGGCGGAGGACGCGATCCTTGTCGTCGCCAAAAGCGGTGGCACGGAACCAGAGGGCACCCTCGTGGATGTAACAGTGTCCAGCCGCTTCGAGAGCGGCCACGGCGGCGTCCACGGCCCCCGTATTCATCAGGCTGTGTTCGGAGTACCAGCGTTCATAGTGGACGCCGAAACCGATGAGATCATCGCGGATGTCGTCGAGGATCTCATCCAGGCCCGCGCTGTGCAGGACGCGATAGTCTTCGCCGAGGGACTGTTTCAGGTGGGCGATGAGGGTGTCGATGGCGAGATCGCCGTCACCGATCTTGGGCATGTCTGGTAACCCGGTCGCGGCGTACAGTAGCCGATTACCCACGCGTTCACGCAAGTGGGTGGCGATCGCGCGCACATATTCACCGCGATAGGTGTTGCTGGGAAAAGGCCAGGGTAGCGCTTGGGCGGCTTCGAGGTAACGCAGATAGACACTGGCGGCGAGAATGTCCATTTGCCGCCCGGCGTCGTTGACATAGTATTCGCAGAAGATGTCATAGCCGTTGAACCGGAGGATGTTGGCGAGACTGGCACCGTAGGCGGCACCGCGCCCATGGCCGACATGCAGGGGCCCGGTGGGATTGGCGGAGACGAACTCCAGCTGCAGGCGTTGGCCAGCACCGCTCCGGTTGGCGCCGAAGCCTTCCCGCTCGGCGCGCACCTGGCGGATCACGGTATGAAAGGCGGCGGGTTGTAAAAAGAAGTTGATGAAGCCGGGGCCGGCAATCTCGGCGCGGGCGATCCATTCCGACGCGGGCAGGGCCGCGACGATCTCGGCGGCGAGATCGCGCGGCTTG
The DNA here is from genome assembly GCA_021839095.1 of Pseudomonadota bacterium. The sequence goes on from JAKCBU010000164.1 coordinate 2,519, forward strand.
CGCCCGGCGATCCTGGCGAGGAGCAGGGCGATGTTGCTGGCGAGATGGCCGTGCTCCCCCTGCTTGGGGCGATCCAGCTCCAGCGTGGCGGGAATCCCTGGAATGCTGCCTCGGGCGTGGAGTTGTTGAAGCGCCCCTTGCAGGGCCTGGCTGACAAATGCTTTCACAGGGCTACCTTATGCGCGAAATTTTTGCTTTAGTGTAACGCAAACTGGCGCTTTACGGCAGGGGCTGTTGTATCTTGGATACTGTGCCGGAAGTGGTGTCCAGCGTGGAGCGATACATTGGGGGCGTGGTACGGAACGGAGAAAGGATGCGCGTGATGCACAAGTATCTGGGAGGTTTCTGGCGCTGGTTCACTACCCCGTGGCCGTTACCCGGCGGTCTTGTGGTCGAACCCGTCGGTATGGTCGAGTTCCTGATCATCCTGGTCTTTCTGTGGTGGGGAGCCACCCGGGTGCGGCGGCTTACCCGCCGGGTGCTCAGTCGGCGACTGGATCATGCGACGGCCTACGCTATCTCGCGGCTCATCTATTATCTGATGATTGCCCTGGGTATTCTCATCGCCCTGCAGACGGTCGGTGTCAACCTCAGCAGTCTGGCCATTTTGGGCGGTGTGATGGGTGTCGGTCTGGGTTTCGGGCTGCAGAATATTTTCAGCAATTTTGCGTCTGGACTGATCCTGTTGTTTGAGCGGAGCATCCAGGTGGGCGACTACATCCAGATCAAGGAAAACGGTTTGCATGGCGAAGTCAAAAAACTGGGCGTGCGTTACACGCAGATCGTGACGAACGACCACATGGATATCCTGGTACCCAACTCCCAGTTCGTGAATGGTGAAGTGATCAATTGGAGTTTGGATGACTCGATCATGCGGATTCATCTCCCCTTTCGGGTACCCTACGGCACCGACCGGGAGCGATTGCGGAGTCTGGTCGTAGAAACCGCGTTTTCCCTGCCCCTGACGGTACGGGATGAACGCTATCCGCCGACCTTGTGGTTGACCGCGTTCGGAGAGGCGGGCTACGACTGCGAGATGATCGTCTGGGTGGAACGCGCGGGATTGGTGCGTCCCGGCGGAACCCGCGCCCAATATAACTGGGCCCTGGCGGACGCGCTGGAACGGGCGGGTATCGAAATACCACGACCACGTCAGGAGGTGGTGCTGGCGCCCTCCCTGGCCGTTACGGAAAACGCATCTTCCTCTTCCTCCACATAATTACGCGGACCATCGGCCCTGTGCAGGGTGCTGGGCGGGATGAGAAAACCGTAGGCGACCATGGCCGCTATCAAGCAGACCCACATGGACAGGCGCAACAGGTTGTCGATGCTCAGGGTGTCTGCCTGGGTGCTGATCAGGATGTGCAGGTGCTGGGCGGAGAGCGTGATTTGCGGATCGAATCGACTGAGATGGTCGCGCAGGCGGGTCCTGGCCAGGGCGCTGTAGCGGGTCCAGTAGACGCTGAGCAGGCTTACCCCGATGTTGGCGCTGAAGACGCGGATGAAGTTGCTGGTGGTGGCGGCCGACGGAATTTCCTCGGCACCGAGTCCGGAGAGGATGATCATGGTCAGCGGCACGAAGAGCATGCCCACCCCCACGCCGATGCACAGCACCGGCCAGAATAGATCGCTCAGGCTGCTGATGAGGCTGAGGTGAGCGCTGCCATAGGCGAAAGCAAAGATGGCGAAGCAGAGGGCCGTTAGCCGGCGCAGGCCGAGCAGTCCGCGCAGACAGATCG
>JAKCBU010000165.1 GCA_021839095.1 Pseudomonadota bacterium
GTATTCTATCTGGCGCTGGCCTTGCGTCGCCCCTATGGGGAGCAGACTGCGCTGCTGGCCGGACTACTGGCTGCCACAGCCCTCCATAGCCAGATCATCTTCCGGGCCGCAGTGCCGGATCCTCTGCTGATTCTCTTTGTCACTATCGCGCTGGTTTCCTACCTGCGGGGTTATCTTTACCCGGAAAAAGCGGAGCGTGACTATCTGATCGCCTACGCAGCGATGGGGTTGGCGACCCTGGCCAAAGGCCCCATAGGCTTCCTCCTGCCTGGCCTTGTCATTGTAGTTTTCCTGCTGCTGCGCCGGGAACTGCCGGGTCTTTGGCGCCGCGGCCGCCTGGCGTGGGGTATACCACTGTTTTTGGTCGTCACCTTACCCTGGTATCTGGCGGTGGGTATGGAGACCCACTGGGCCTGGGATCGCCTGTTCATTGATCAGCAGAACATCGATCGCTACGCCGCCGCCATGCAGGGGCATTGGGGTCCAATTTATTATTATCTCTTCACCATGTCGCTGGCGCTGCTGCCCTGGACGATTTTTCTGCCGCAGACCATTGCGGAAATCTGGCAGAGACGGACAACGCTGCTGCAACAGGCACCCGCTGATACCTTCATGTTGGTCTGGGTCGTTATCTGGGTCGCTTTTTTCAGCCTCGGCGCCACCAAGCTCCCCAATTACGTCTGGGAAGCCTACCCCCCCCTCTTTGTCCTTATTGCGGCGCGCCTTTATCGGGCGTTGAACGGGACGGAGCCCCTCGGTCGTCGCGGTGTCGTCCTGTCCCTCGTGGCTTTATTGCTGGTGGGTATCATCCTGGCGGCACTGGGGGCTTGGCTGGTACCGGAAAAAATTCCGCCGCTGGGCGGCATGGCCTATCTGGGGCTGCCCTATATCGCCGCGGCGCTGCTCAGTCTGTTCTTCGCCCGGCGAGGCCTGCTGCTGCCGGTCATCAGCAGTCTTGGAGCAGGCGCGGTAGCCCTCACAGCCTGCCTGGTATTGCTGGCCATACCCGCCCTGGATGTTTTGAAACCCTCGGTGACCATGGGCCGCATGATCCGCGCCAGTGCGGGCGCACGCCCCTACGCCATCGCGACCTGGCAGTGGTTTGAGCCCAGTTTTCTCTATTATGGCGGGCGTGGCACCATGCGTGTGCATCAGTTGGAAAACCCGCAGGAGATCCGGCGCGTCGTTGCCGATGGCCACGGCACCGCCTATCTCGCCCTGCCGACCCGCGATGTACCGGCCCTGCGGACAGGATTACCCGGAACGTTACAGGTACAGGAACTCTACTCGGGTTATGAACTCTATAGCCGGCAGCATATCGCCCTGTTGCGCATCGAGTCCCCCATATCTCTGGAGAAAAACGGATCATGACGATTGTTCGCGCAGTTCGGAGCCTGACTCGTTCGCTGGCGCTTGCCGGAGTCATCCTGACCACGAGCGTCGGCATCGCCCAGGGGGCGACAGCGGCCACCGATCATGATCTCGACTACTGGCAAGCGCTGAGCCACACCCGCTATATCGAAGAAGGCAGCAAGGGGCCCATTCTTTATGATTTTCTGGATCCCAACTGTCCCTATTGCCACCAGACTTATGTCTGGCTGCAAAATCCCGTTGATGGTGGACAATTGCGCGTGCGCTTCGTCATCGTCGGTTTCCTGTCGCCCGGCAGCAAGGGCAAGGCTGCGGCCATTCTCGCGGCACCCGAGCCTCTGGCCGCCCTCCGGCGGACGGAAAAAGGTTTTGCCATGACCAAAAACGGTCCAGAAGGTGGCATCCAGCCTGCCGACGCCACAGGGATCGCCAACGTGCAGAACCAACTTCAATTCAACCAGTCCCGTCTCGATGGCAAAGAATCCGAACTTTTTGGGATGGAAGGTGCCACTGTGCCTTTTCTGGTCTACCAACGGGGCAAAAAAATCCATTACCTTTTAGGCCCGCCCGATAATGCACAATGGAAAGACCTGCTCGACGCTTCATGAGCCCAGCGAGGCTATCCGGCCTGATCGCGGTGCTGGTGGCGAGCGCGGCAGCCGGTGCCTTTGTCCTGGTCCTCTGGCTGCAATTCGCACGGGGCTACGAACCGTGCAGTCTCTGTGTGTATCAGCGCCTGACCAATATCGCCGTGCTGCTCATCGTCGTGATGGGATTTTTCTGGACGGGTGCGGCACGGCGCGGGTTGTGGATGCTGGCCAGTGTCTATGCCCTGGCGGGCGCAGCGCTTGCCGGGTGGCAATGGCATCTCAGCGCGATCGCAAGCCACACGCCCGAGACATGCACAGCAGTGGATATCTTCCGGAGTGGGCGCAGTTTCGGACCTTGGGGCAAAGAGGCAGCCTCGGTCTTCTCGGGACAGGGCTCCTGTGCCGCCGCCGGAGCCCGCACCCTGGCCGGATGGCCCGTTACGCACTGGAGTCTGGTCTTTTTCCTCACCTGCGCCGTACTGCTGTGGCTCGCCCAATGGCTTTCCGGACGGCAGGACAGGCGTTAGGCCTCGACTGCAAAAACAGGGTTTCCGTCTTCTTCAGTTTGGCCATCGCCAGTCACGACGCAGGGTTTCCAGTACGTCAAGCGCCCGACCCGTGTCCAGGGCAAGCGCATTCACATGCCCCATTTTGCGCCGCGGCCTAGCCTCCTTTTTCCCGTACAGGTGGGGCTTGAGCTGGGGATGACGCAGCAGCGCGTCCCAGTCCGGGCTGCCCCTATCCCAGAGATCACCCAGCAGGTTCATCATCACCACAGGGCTGATCAGGCGGGTATCCCCGAGAGGCAGACCGCAGAGGGTCCGCACCTGCTGGTCGAACTGGCTGTGCACACAGGCATCCACGGTAAAGTGACCACTGTTGTGAGGACGGGGCGCCATCTCGTTCACCAACAGTTGACCGGCGCCATCCACAAAAAATTCGACCGCCAACACACCGACATAATCCAGCGCCCCGGCAATCCGTGCGGCACTGTATCGCGCCTGCTCCTGCAGCGGTTCGACGGCACGGGCGGGCACGATGCTGAGGTCGAGAACGCCCCGGTAATGGATATTTTCGGCCACCGGGTAGAACACCATCATGCCATCGATAGTGCGCGCCAGAATGACGGAAAGCTCCTGAGCCAGCGCGACGCGCCCTTCCAGCACCGCTTCCCTCTCCCCCAGTGATATCCAGGCGGCAGCCAGGTCTGCTGCGGCAGCCACATCAATCTGCCCCTTGCCGTCATAACCGAGACGCGCCGTCTTGAGAATGGCCGGAAAGGGCACAGATGCCGCTGCCGCTGCCAAGTCAGTGGCGCTGCGCAGCAGTGCGAAAGGCGCAATAGCCAGATTCAGGTCGCGGAAAAAGGCCTTTTCCCGTGCCCGATCCTGGGCAATGGCCACCGCCCCGGCGCCGGGGTGCATCGGTACCTCCCGGGCAACATGCTCCAAAGCAGCCAACGGAACATTCTCGAATTCCGTAGTAACCGCCGCACAGGTACCCGTCAACTCCCGTAATGCGTGGATATCGTCATACGCCGCGCAGAGATGGCGGTCCGCTACCGCAGCGGCGGGACAATCCGGATCGGGGTCCAGCACCCATACGCAGTAACCGACGCGCCGGGCGGCGAGGGCAAACATCTGACCGAGTTGTCCGCCGCCGAGCATGCCGAGAGTAGCGCCGGGCAGGATCAAAGGCCAGTCTCAGGCAAGGTCATGGCCATCACTGCGGTCTCCTGGCGCGCGCGAAAATCCAACAGGCGCCGGACCAACGCCGCATCGCCACCGGCCAGCATCGCGGCAGCAAACAGGGCAGCATTGGCAGCACCCGCCGCGCCGATGGCAAAGGTGGCCACCGGCACCCCCTTTGGCATCTGCACGATAGACAATAGAGAATCCAGGCCTTGCAGATGCCGGGAGGGCACCGGCACGCCCAGCACCGGTACGATGGTCTTGGCCGCCAGCATGCCGGGCAGGTGCGCAGCGCCGCCAGCGCCGGCAATGATACATCGCAGCCCCCGTGGTGCGGCGCCAGTTGCATATTCAAAAAGGAGGTCCGGCGTGCGGTGTGCGGATACGACACGCTGTTCGCAGGGAATGGCCAACGCTTGCAGATGTTCCACCGCGGCGCGCATCACTTCCCAATCACTTTCGCTGCCCATCACCACACCTACCACCGGTTGTTCCATGCCTACCCCTCTACGCCCTGACCCTAAACGAGTTATAATGCCTGTCATGGAAGAAGCGCTCAAGACCAGCCATCGGGCCATCCGCAGTTTCGTCCTGCGCCAGGGCC
>JAKCBU010000166.1 GCA_021839095.1 Pseudomonadota bacterium
GAGATCGGCGAGCTCAATCGCATCGTCACGATGCGCCTGGACTTTGGACGGAAGGAAGTATTCCTCAAGGATTGGGCTGAGAAACTGGATGCTTTTTTGAAGCTCAACGACCGTAACGTGTTGGAAGGATACCTCAACGCAGGGAGACCTGGGATTCCCCATCCCAGTGCACCAGTTCCAGGCGCCCCGTTGCGTGTTCCACGAGCGCCGTGCAACTCTCCACCCAGTCGCCGTCGTTGTGATACAGGATGCCTTCGATTTCCTTGATCTCCGCGTGATGAATATGGCCGCAGATGACCCCCTCGTAGCCCTCCCGGCGGCATGCTTGCGCCAAGACCTGTTCATAGTCGCCAATGAACTGCACAGCCTGTTTGACGCGGCGTTTGATGGTCGCGCTCAGGGACCAGCGGCTATGCAGACCGATGCGGCGTACTGCCCATTGATACCGGCGATTGATGAAAAGGAGCAGCGTATAGCCGTGATCCCCGAGCCTGGTAAGCCAGGGGGCATACCGCATCGTCACATCGAATTGATCCCCATGGATCACCCATAGGCGGCGGCCGTCGGCGGTCTCGTGGACGTAGCTGTCCACGATCTGGATATCTCCCAGCAGGATACGCTCCCCCTCTACAGGGACGAGATCGGAAAGCATTTCAAAAACCGGGTCATGGTTGCCCCGTACATAGCGTACCTGCACCCCATGCCGGGCGAGACGAAGGATCTTTTGCACCACGGTATTGTGCGCGGGCGGCCAGTACCAGCGGCGCTTGAGTTGCCAGAGGTCGAGGATGTCTCCCACCAGATACAGGTATTCGCAGTGATAATGACGCAGAAAGGAGAGCAAAGCCTCCGCTTGGCAGCCTCGAGTGCCCAAATGAAGATCGGAAATAAAAATGGCGCGGCAGGAGACACCGAGCGGCTCCTCAGCATTCTTCGGCGCAGTGTGCGGCGACATGGGACCCCCCTGGTCAGGTCGAGGTTGAGGATTTTTTGCCCCGGTAGTATAGCCGCAAACTTGGGAAAGCATGCACTAGGTCGACATCAGACCAGCGGAAACCCTTTCTTGACTTCAGGTTCAGAGCGGCGAGGAGGAGATTGGGGTGGGCATGCTCATAAGAACGACATGGAGGTGACGGAACGCCAAGAATAGTGGTCCTGTCTGCCAGTGGTGCCAGCGCCTTCGCAGCCGACGCCGTTCTCCATCATTACGGCGCGCGCGCAGCACAATCTGGGCGCTTATGACCGAGGTGGATCATTCGCCCCAGCTTTTCTGAATAGCTCATGCCTATGCGCAGGTCAGGCATTCCGGCAGACGTTCACGAAACTGTCATATTCGATCTGTATGATTCACGATGACACTTTGGTATCGCCCATCCACGGATATTCAGGAGAATGCCATGACCTCCGTAAATGAAACACCGGATAGCCATGAACAAGTCCCGTTCAGTCCCGTCCCGCTCACCGAAACGCTTGCTTCCGTAGCCGCACCGATGGTGAGTGACCCTGAGCTACGGCATCACCGGATCGCCGAGGCCGCCTATTTTCTGGCGGAACAGAAAGGATTTCCGGCCGGCCAGGCGGAAGCCTGTTGGTTCGCCGCCGAACAGGACATAGACCGGGAAGGGCTTGCCGCAGAGCAGTAGGGTGGTAATGCTCAACCGCACCCGTCCATGGGCAGAAAATTTTGCTCGCAGTGGCTTGGGGGGTCATACCTTGCGCTGGTATGGGCAGGTACTGAATATGGCCGTGCCGCAGGAGTGGCGGGAGCTGTTCGGCATGGCGGCTCTGTTGGAGATCCTGGTGGGCACGCGGATCGCGGCTATCCGGTTCCCGCCCGCGACCAGTGGCGCATGACGGAAACCGCGATGCGGATCACCCTGGTTACAGAGACCTACCCGCCCGAGATCAATGGGGTGGCCATCACCCTGGGGCGCGCCGTCGAGGCCTTGCGGGCCAGAGGTCACGAGGTCACCCTCATCCGTCCACGACAGGCGGGGGAATCCCCGAGTCCGGGCCTCATGTCCGCACTGCCCCTCTTTTTCTACCGCCAGGTGCGCCTCGGGTATGCCACCCCTGCCACCCTGCAGCGCTGGTTGCGGGGTTGGGGCAGCGAGATCGTCCATATCGCCACCGAAGGTCCTTTGGGGCTCGCCGCCCTCATCGCTGCACGGCATCTGCACATTCCCGCGGTAACCAGCTTCCACACCAATTTTGATCAGTATGCCGCACATTACGGGTTACCCCTGCTGGGCCACGGGGCGAGAATTTATCTGCGCGCCTTTCATAATGCGGGCAAACTCACGCTGGTTCCCAGCCAGAGCACCTTGGATCGTCTGCGGGCGCAAGGATTTCAGCAATTACGCCGTTGGGGTAGAGGCGTGGATACCGTGCGTTTTCATCCCCAATGGCGGGACGATACGCTGCGGGAAAGCTTGGGCCTGGGGCCGGAGGGCCGACTCTTGCTGTATGTGGGGCGACTGGCTCCCGAAAAGAATCTCACACCGCTCATCACCGCCTTTCGCACGCTGCGCAGGAGCGGTCTCACCGCGGTGCTCGTGCTGGTGGGCGACGGTCCCTTGCGCCCAGGGTTCAGCCGCCTTTCCCATGAAGGCATTCTCTGTGTCGGCATGCAGCAGGGCATGGATCTGGCGCGCTGGTATGCCAGCGCCGATCTATTCTGCTTCCCCTCCTGCAGTGAAACCTTCGGGAACGTGGTGCTCGAAGCCGAAGCCAGCGGTCTGCCGATCCTCGCTTATGATTGCCCTGGGGTGAACGAGCAGGTGGATGATGCTGTTCATGGATTGCTCCTGCCTCCGGGCGGTGACTGGGCCCCCATGTTACTACTCCTCAGCAAGGATTCCGGTCTCCGCAAAAAGTTCGGTGCGGCCGGTCGCCTGCGGGCCGAATCCCAGAGTTGGATGCACAGTTTCGACGTGCTCGAAGCCGCCTATCGCGAACAACTGGGACCCGAACTTGCTCCGCCGTGATGACGCTTGAATCACTTTCGCAAGGACACACCGATGCGCATACTGATGCTCTCCGATACCTATTTCCCCCGCATCAGCGGCGTTGCCACCTCGATTCGCAGCTTTCGTAGCGGGCTGCAGGGACTTGGACACACGGTGGATCTGCTGGTCCCCGATTATGGATCTTCCGTGCCGAGCGATGATTCCGGCATCATACGTGTGCCAGCCTGGAAAACGGGTTTTTATCCCGAAGAGCGATTGATGTGGCCTTGGGCACTCCTGCGCATGACGCGTGAGCTGGCCTCCCGTCGCTATGACCTGCTGCATATCCAAACCCCCTTTGCCGCCCATTATATGGGCACCCATCTCGCCCGTAGGCTGGAGATACCGGTTCTGAGTTCCTACCACACCTATTTTGAGGCCTACATCGGTCACTATTATGCGGGCATACCCAAAATCCTGCGCCTAGCCATGGCCCGGATCCCCTCACGTCAGCAGTGCCAGGCGGTGGACGGCGTGATCGTGCCCTCCATGGTCATGGCGACTGTGCTTTGGGGCTACGGCGTCAATACCCCGATCCGGGTCATCCCCACCGGCATTGATCTGAGCGCGCGGACAAAGGGTGACCGGTCCGCCTTTCGCGATCGCCACGGCATCGCGGCAGACCGGTTGGTGCTGCTTTATGCCGGGCGGATCGCTCCCGAAAAGAACATCGCTCTGCTGGTGGAAGTGGTCGGGTACCTGCGCGCGATTTTTCCGGATATCCTTTTGCTGCTGGCCGGCGACGGCCCTTTCAGGGAATCCCTGGAACAGCAGGTCGTCGAAAAGGATCTGACGGAGCAGGTCCGCTTTCTCGGCTATCTGGACCATGACACGGCCTTGCGGGATGCCTATGCCGCCGCCGATCTTCTGGTATTCGCCTCGGAAACCGAGACGCAGGGCATGGTATTGCTTGAAGCCCTGGCGGCGGGGCTACCTCTCGTCGCCATTGCGGCCATGGGTGCGGCGGACTTTGTGACCAGCGGCCGCGGCACACGACCCGCACCGGCGCAGGCGTCCGGTTTTGCCGAGGTCTGTGCCGGCATTTTATCCAATGATATGCTGCGCGCGCGGATGGCGCAGGAAGCCAGACAACTGGCGACCCAATGGGCCGAACCGGCCATGGCTGAACGTCTGCAGGCGTTTTACGCTGTTGCCGTGGCGGGCGGCAAGTCTAATTCGAACCCCGCGGGCAAATCCTCCGCCCCTCATCGCACCAGT
>JAKCBU010000167.1 GCA_021839095.1 Pseudomonadota bacterium
AGCCCGCAGTAGGTGGGGAAGATGCTCGACATAGCGGGAAACCTGCTCATCGTGGAGATCTCGTCCTTCGGCAATGAGATCCCGGTAGTGCTGCCACCAGACCCGGAGCCAGGCCCGGTTCTCGACTCGTGCAGGCTGTGACATATTTCCCCGCGTCAGCGGCTCGACTGCTGACTTATATTTGCCTTGGCGAAAGGCATAAACATTGACACCGACCTTATCCAGAAGCCCCTTGAAATAAAGCCCCTTGGTCGTGAATCCCGAGATCAGGACAAATCCCAGACGGGGCAGGTAGATCTGATTGGCCTGGGCCGCCAGGGCATAACTCGCCTGTGTGTAGCTCGGTGAGAAAGCATAGATAGGCTTGCCGTGTGCCCGAAAATGCTGAAGCGCCCTAGCCACCTGATCCAGTTGCGTGACCGTCCCCCCCGAGAAATTGCTGAGGTTGAGATCCAGAAGGTGGATTCGGGGATCCACAGCCGCGCGATGGATGGCCGTGACCAAGCGTCGCGCTACGATCCCGTCCTTCGCCGGTCCGGTGAGATCATTCAGGATTCGAGCCGTGAACGATGGTTTGGATCGGACATTCCGCAAACTACCCTGGAGATCAAGGCGTAGTACCGCATTGGCCGGCACAGCCGGTGCCGGCTTAGTGGCAATAACCATTGTGGCAATGAGCAAAACCAATACCGCAAGGGTGATTAGATTGAGCACCAAAAGCCGCAGCCCGCGAAGGACGTGACCCAGCCACAGGAACGGCTTGAACAGTCGAGATCCGGCCAAAGCCCACCCTCCTCAAAGTGACGGAACAGAACACGCATGCCCAAAATAGATGCAATTATTTGTAAAGTATGGACGGGCATATGGAAGTGGGCAATGTCCCTCTCTCGGACAGCCGCTTCGTCCCCCGCTCCGCCAACGAGTCATGATGGTGGGTGAAGCCCGGTAGCGGTCGTTCGGTTGGGCTAGGATTGCAACCAAGGGAACGCTTATGGCGCTTGAAGAAGCGCATTGTAGGTCTGATGAGGGTTGGGTCAGAGATGCGGCATTAGGCCAAAAAACGGGCTGTTCGATTGTTCCAATCTAGACTCATCAGGCCAAAGACCGCAACGTCTTATGGACAGAGGTAGACAACATTTACGATGCCGTTATCTGTTCCCGTAACGAATCAATGAGCGGGCAGGAGAAATGTCCCTACGGAGATTTGCATGCCTCCAATTGCTTCTGTAGGGCATGCTCTATCCGATGTAGTTCCCTCAGGCGGGCCTGTACACTAGCCAAATGCCTGGAAGCTAATTCTGCCGCCTCACGGCAATGCGCGCCATCAGCCAGCTTCAGTAACTGTCCGATTTCATCCAGGCTGAAACCCAGTCCTTTCGCCGATTTCACGAAGTACAGTCGCTCCAGATCAGATTGCCCATAGCGGCGGATGCTGCCAAGTGTTACGTCTTTCGTTATTTGAGTAAGAGGAAGGCGCTTTATCCCACGGTCATTGAGGGTGGTTTGGAGAACGGCATCTTGTAGAGGGTGGGATGCAGAGGATGTAGAAAGGGCGGAATCTCCTTTGTTATCGTGGGAAGTGAATCAGCCTTTGACGCTGGGGAAGTTCTTCACGCGCGGTGCAGCGCCGTTCATGGGGCGGAATTTTCTGTAGTTATTCACTCAAAAACCAGGAACCATTTCATTGAACAACGTGGGTCACCAAACTTATTCTTGCCTCTTCGACTGCTATTCCATGGATAGGTTTATGCCTAGACAATACTTCCTGAAACATAGCTCTAAGATATGACCTGATTGTATCGTCGGATAGATCGCCAACCTCAAGCACTCGCATCGCAAGCCATGAATCAGCTTTATAAGCATTGCCAACACAAAGACAAAGCGTATCAAAAAGCTGGCAATTCATCGTGACTAATACCGTTTTATTGCTAGAGACATGAATCTCCTTAAGAATTTGTGTACCGTTATGCGGGGGGGGGGATTCACGCACAGCCATCCTTTCCATCCTTTTTAAGTGGTTATTCACAAGGGTAGCACATACCAAGTCGGCAAGTTTGAGGGTCTACCATAATTCCATGCGGCTGCTTCACCAGCGATGCTGAGCATTCGATCCGTTGCCTATCGCGCTGACCCAGGTTTGTGCACCCATCTGCACGGGATCCCATGGGCTGCTGAACGGCGGCGTGTAGCTGAGGTCGAGATCATTCAGATCTTCGACGCCCATGCCGTGGAAAAGTGCCGTTGCGAAGATGTCGATGCGTTTCGACACCCCCGACTGCCAGGGGCCGAGGATCTGCGCGCCCAGAAGCCTGCCGGTCCAGCGGTCGCCCGTCACCCCGATGCGCAGTTTCTGTGCGTCCGGGTAGTAGGCCTTGTGATCCCAGGTTTGCGTTTCGACGGTGACGGGATCGAATCCCGCAGCGCGCGCTTCGGCTTCGCGCAAGCCCGTCCGCGCGATCGCCAATTCGAAGACCTTGACCGTCTGAGTGCCGACCGAACCCGCGAAGAGGCGCTCCCCGCCAACCGCGTTCTCGCCGGCTACACGTCCTTGCTTGTGTGCGGTCGTGCCGAGCGGCAGATACGCTGGCCGTTGCAGTATCCGATGCCAGGTCTCGACACAGTCGCCGGCGGCCCAGATGCCCGGTATCCCTGTCTCCATGCGTTGGGTGACGCGAATCGCGCCCGATGGGCCAAGTGGAATCCCCGCAGCGACGGCAAGATCGGTGTCTGGTCGCGCACCAGTGGCAACCAGCACCAGATCGGCCGAGGCCGTAAACCTGCCCGTACCCGATACTGCGAGGCTGTGCGGGCCATCAACTTCGATTCGTTCCACAGCGCAGCCGCCCACGATGCGCACGCCATGCCGTGACAACTCCTCCCCGATCAGCTTGCCGAACTCCGGATCGACGGTCGGGAACACGGGATCGGTATGACTCACGAGCGTGACCTCGATCCCTCGATGCCGTAGTGCGTCGGCCATCTCGACACCAATATAGCCCGCACCAACAATGATGACGGAGCGCGCCCCGCACTCTGTGAGATGATTCTGGAGCGCGAAGCCGTCCGCCATGGTATGCAAAAAATACACGCCGGGGAGGTCGAGGCCAGGCAAGCCTTTGGGGCGGGATGGCACGGCGCCGGTCGCCATCACTAGGCGGTCATAGCGCATCTTCTCTACTCTGCCGTTCGCTCTATGCGTAACATCGACCGTCTTGGCCGCTGGATGAATGGCCACGGCGCGATGATTCGTCAGGATTTCGATGCCCTCGAACGCGGTGCGATGGGCGAGTTGCCGGTGATCCGGCGTCTCGCCGCTGAGATAAAAAGGCAGGCCGCAGATGCTGTAGTTCGGGTACTCGTCGGCCAGCAGAACCGATACCTCTGCGGAAGGATCCTTCTCGCGCGCCCGGAGCGCCGCGCTGATGCCTGCGTCGCTGCCGCCGATGACGAGAAGGCGGATCATGGCACGACCCTTCGCGGCAGGGACATCCCCGGTCGGTGATTGCGGAGAGCGGGGTTCATTCCTCACCAGCCTTCAAACGATTCGCCCCTTCCGGATGCTTGGCTACCCACTTCAGGAGGTCGTGACGGGATAGCATGCCGACCACCCGGCCGTTCTGCAGGACCGGGAGGGATACGATATCGAAGTCAACCAGCAGTTGGGCTGCCATGACGATATCCGTGTGCGGCTCCACGCTATGGACGTCGCGCGTCATCACCTCCATGGCGGTGCGACCCTGGTCTTTGTCGGTTTCCTCTGGGTGCCGCCGGAAGACGGATTTGTAGAAGTTTTCCTTCCATATCGACGTGCGGGGGCCCAGTGTCTCGTCAGCGGCGCGATAAATGAGATCCCCTGCCGTGATGATGCCCAGCATCCGCCCCTCCAGGTCGATTACCGGGACCCCGTTGATTCGGTGTTCCAGCAGTACCTGGGCGATCTCCACCACCGGGGCCTGCGGCGCGACGGTAATCGGATCCTGTGTCATGAGTTGCTCTACGTTCATTTCGCCTACTCCTCTCTGTTCTATGCTTGTCGCTCCCTCGGGTCCGCTCACCACGATCACGACGCCGGATTCAGCAACAATCGCAAGTGGTCTATGCCCACCGGCTCCTCTGTCTGCATGGGTACCAGGGCGATGCGTTTGGCATGGCGGGTGCGAACCGCCTCGATCTGGGCTACCTCCAGCGCGGCGCGCTGCTTCAG
>JAKCBU010000168.1 GCA_021839095.1 Pseudomonadota bacterium
GAGGTTCGCTTCGCCTTTGGGGTTCAACGACTGTAGGGGAATCTCCGCGCGAAAGGGCTCCCCCGGCGCGGAGAGCACCCGCAGCTCACCGAGTCCCAGCGCCTGCGCCATACCCGGCAAAAGCAACCCAATGCCGGCCATGGTCAACAACCACCTGTTCTTATTCATCGATATCTTCCTCATTTGGGTAACGCCAGCGCACTACGGCGAGGGTCTGTCGCCGATGACGTTTTTATAGATAGTCGCTAATCAGCAACTCTGCAATCTGGACGCTGTTCAGTGCCGCGCCCTTACGGATATTGTCCGCAACTACCCAGAAATTGACGCCCCGTACATGAGAGCAGTCGCCGCGAATGCGTCCCACAAAGGTAGCGTCCTGGCCGGCAGCATCCAGTGCGGAAGGCCAGGCGCCAGCCGTACCACGATCATCCACGACGGTGACACCCGGGGCCTTTTCCAGCAGCGCGCGAACGGCCTCCGGCGTGATGGGCTCGCGGGTTACCACGTTGACCGCTTCAGAATGGCCGTAAAATACCGGCACCCGCACACAGGTAGCGGTCAGGGCGATATCCGGAATCTCCAGGATTTTGCGGGTCTCCCAAAGCATTTTCATCTCTTCCTTGGTATAGCCATTGTCCTGGAAGACATCGATCTGGGGCAGGCAGTTGAAGGCAATCCGCTTGGGAAACACCTCGGCAACTCCCTCCTCATGACGAAAAATTGCCAGGGTTTGCTGGCCCAGCTCTTCGATGGCCCGCCGACCCGCCCCGCTGACCGCCTGATAGGTCGCGACCACCACCCGCTCGATGCCCACCGTATCGGCGATGGGCTTCAGCGCCAGCAGCATCTGGATGGTCGAGCAGTTCGGGTTGGCGATGATACCGTGGCGCCGGTAATCGGCAATCCGCTGCGGGTTGACTTCGGGCACGACCAGCGGGATTTCATCGTCATAGCGGAACTGGGAGGTGTTGTCGATGACCACACACCCTGCAGCCACCGCCTTCGGCGCGTACTCCGCGCTGACCTTGGCTCCGGCGGAAAACAGACCGATATCGGCCTGCGACCAATCGAAAGTCGCCGCATCCTGTACCAGCACCTGCTGGCCGTTGAAGGGCAGACGTCCGCCCGCCGAGTGGCTGCTGGCCAACAGATAGAGCTTATCCACCGGAAACTTCCGCTGCTCGAGAATCTGCAACATGACCTCGCCGACGGCACCGGTAGCGCCTAGAATGACTACGTTGTATCGGGATTTTTGCATCTGCGTATCAATCCTTGAAGTTCAGGGCGTCGACCACCGCGGCACCCATGGCTTTGGTGCCGATCACCGGCGCTCCCGGCGTCGCGATATCTGCGGTACGCAGGCCTTGATCCAGCACCCGCTGCACCGCCGCCTCCACCCGCTGCGCCCAGGGCTCAGCACCGAGAGAATACCGCAGCATCATCGCCACGGACAGAATCGTGGCCAGGGGATTCGCTTTGTCCTGCCCGGCTATGTCCGGCGCCGAGCCGTGGATGGGCTCATACATCGCCCGACCCTCGCCCAGTGAGGCCGAAGGCAGCATGCCGATGGAGCCGGTCAACTGACTGGCCTCGTCGGAAAGAATGTCACCAAACATATTGCCGGTCAGCAGCACGTCGAACTGTGCCGGGGCGCGAATCAGTTGCATGGCGGCATTATCCACATACATGTGGCTAAGCTGCACATCGGGATAGTCCCGAGCCACCTCGGTGACCACCTCGCGCCACAGGCGCGTGGTCTCCAAGACGTTGGCCTTGTCCACCGAGCACAACTGCCGGCGACGCCTATGGGCAGCACGGAAGGCCACATGGGCGATACGGCGGATTTCATCCTCGTCATAGACCATGGTGTTAAAGCCGCGGCGCTTGCCGTCGACCACTTCCAGACCACGCGGCTGACCGAAGTAGATATCCCCGGTCAGCTCGCGCACCACCAGGATATCGACATCGCGTACCAGTTCCGGGCGTAGCGGAGAGGCATCCAGCAACTGCGGAAAAATCTGCGCGGGACGCAGGTTCGCATAGAGATCCAGCCCCTTGCGCAGGCGCAGCAGCCCCTGTTCCGGGCGTTTGGCGGGCGGATACGCGTCCCAGCGGGGGCCGCCCACCGCACCCAGAATGACCGCATCCGCCTCCAGGGCCAACTGCAAGGAGGCTGCCGGCAAGGGATCATCGCTGGCATCCAGCGCCGCCCCGCCCACCAGGCCCTCGCTGCAGCGCAGGCCGAGTCGCGCGGCCTGATCCACGGCATCCAGCACTTGCCGGGCAGCCGCCACGATTTCCGGACCAATGCCGTCACCCGCAAATATGGCTATTTTTTTCATACCAGATCCTTGTTTCATCACGATGCCAATAATAAAAGGGTTTTCCGCCCCAAAGAATTGTGGAAGGATAGCATAGGCATTGCCAGCAAGGCACGATACCCGTGGACTCGTTCATCCGTACCCCAGCCCCCGCAAACCCGCCCGATGCGCAGGACGCGGTACACCCGTTACCGGTCACCGGCATCATCCTCGCCGGGGGCGCCGGCCGCCGCATGGGCGGTGTGGACAAAGGCTGGCTGGACTGGCAAGGGAAACCCCTGATCGAGCGGGCCATCGCCATCCTGAACGGGGATTGTACCGACATCGTCATCAGCGCCAATCGCAATATGGACCGTTATGCACAATGGGGAGATCGTGTCGTCTCTGATCTGATGGCAGACTTTCAGGGCCCGCTCATGGGCCTGGCCGCTGGCATGCATGCCGCGACGCAAGCCTGGGTAGCCAGCATCCCGGTAGACAGTCCCTGTTTACCCCAGGATATCGTGCGCCGTATGTGGCAGGCCAAAGGCAGGCATGACCTGGTGGTGGTGCGCAGCGCCGACCATTGGCATGCTGTCATCTGCCTGTGTCGCCGCGAACTGCTGGCCGACCTGCAGCGTTATCTGGATGGCGGCGGGCGGCGGGCGCAAGGCTGGTTCCGGGACCTCTCTTTTGCCGATCTCACCCTGCCCGCCGACCTGCTGCGCAACTATAACCGTCCGGAGGATATGACATGAAAGCGCTCGGTGTGGTAGGATACAGCGGTAGTGGCAAGACCACCCTGCTCTGCGCCCTGATTCCCCTGCTGCGCGGATATGGACTGAAGGTCGCCGTGGTCAAGTCAACCCATCATGATGTGGACTGGGATGTACCGGGAAAAGACAGTTTCCGTCTGCGGGAGGCAGGGGCAGATGCGGTATTACTGCAGGGTCCGAGACGCTGGTTTATGACCAGGCCCGCGCCGACGGAAGTTAGTCTGGAGACCATCCGCGCCAGCCTGCAACCGCCGCCGGACCTGCTCCTGCTAGAGGGGAGCAAGGCGCTGGCGGTGGCAAAAATCGAAGTACACCGACCCGCCCTCGGGCACCCCCTGCTTGCGGCAGATGATCCCCGCATCATGGCTGTGGCGACGGATGGTGTTCTGCATATCCCGGGCGTTCAACTGGACCTGAATATGCCGTCCGTCATCGCGCAATTCATCCGGCAATGGATAGAAAAGGAAGATTAAATGGCTCACTGTTGTGGTGGTAACGAACATAATTCCCTGGCTAAAAGCGTCGCCGAGGCACGGGATGCCATCCTCGCGGCCAGCCTGCCGGTGCAAGGTACCGAAAATATCCATCTCGGCCATGCGCTGGGACGGATACTGGCCACAGACATTCGTGCCCCTGCCAACGTACCCGCCTGGTCCAATTCGGCCATGGATGGCTACGCCCTGCGCAGCATGGACGGCGGTGCCGTACGGCGCATCATCGGCCGGTCTTTTGCCGGACATCCCTTCGAGGGGCATGTCGGCGTCGACGAGTGCGTACGCATCATGACCGGTGCCTTAGTTCCCGAAGGCGCGGATGCCGTCCTCGTTCAGGAGGAGGCAGAAGTCCTCGCTGACCAGAAAGTCACCCCGCAGACGGTCAGCAAGGCGGGTGCGAATATCCGCCAGCCCGGTGAGGACCTGCAGGCCGGAGCCCTGGCCCTGGAAGCCGGAACCTTGCTGCGTCCCGCCCAAATCGGGCTGCTCGCCAGTCTGGGCATTGCCGAACTGGCCGTGTATCGCCGTCTGCGGGTCGCATTTATCTCCACTGGCGACGAGTTGCGCCCACTGGGTGGAGCGCTGGCTCCTGGGCAAATCTACGACAGTAACCGTTACGCCTT
>JAKCBU010000169.1 GCA_021839095.1 Pseudomonadota bacterium
TCCGATCTTTCCCGGAAGTGTCGATGCAACTGCTCATTCAGTTGCACGGCGCTTTCCAAGCCATCCCCGAAAGGTTTCTCGATCACAATCCGATAATCGCCGTCCTGATTGAATCCCGCCTCGGAGAGACGCTGCACTACCGGCATGAAGTCAGCCGGGCGGATGGCGAGATAAAAAATGGTGCCCGCCGGTTTGTCGGCTCCTTCTGGCGTCAGCAGGGCGCGGAGCTTGGTGTAAGATTCCGCGTCTTGAATTTCACCGCGGATATATTCAAAGTGCTTGCAGAAATCGGCAAAGTGCTCTGGCTGAAAGCTACGGGCATGGTTTTCCAGTTGTTCCCGCAGAAAATCTTGCCATGCCTGTTCATCCCATGGGCGACGGCCAAAGGCAAGAATACGCATTTCGTCGGGCATCATGCCCGCGCACTGCAGGTGATACAGGGCGGGGAGAAGTTTCTTGCTGGCGAGGTCCCCGGTAGCCCCGAAGATCACGAACTGGCAATTGCAGTGGTTCATTCAGACCTCCTTTTGCACGGCGTGGCCGCCAAACTGGTTGCGCATCATGGCGAGCAGTTTGGCGGCGTAGTCGTCGCGGCCTTGAGAGGCCCAGCGCATTTGCAGGGCGAGGGTGATGACGGGTGCGGGAATCTTTTGAGCGAGCGCGGCCTGAACGGTCCACAGACCTTCTCCGGAGTCGGCCACCACCGGCGCGATGCCGGCAAGGGCTTGATCTTTCGCGAGGGTGTCGGCGGTGAGATCCAGGAGCCAGGAACGGACGACACTGCCGTAACGCCACATCTCGGCGATCTTGGCGAGGTCGAGCCCGAACTCGGTTTTGCCCTGTAAAATGGCGAAACCCTCGGCGAGGGCCTGCATCATGCCGTATTCAATCCCGTTGTGTATCATCTTGACAAAGTGACCGCTGCCTACCGGCCCACAGTGCAGCCAGCCTTTGTCGACAGCCGGGGCCAATGCCTGTAGGAAGGGCGTTATGGCGTTTACCGCGTGCTTGTCGCCGCCGACCATCAGGGCATAACCTTCCTGTAGGCCCCAGACCCCGCCGGAGACGCCGGCATCGATGTAATGTATCTGCGCGGCTTCAACCCGTTCGGATTGGGCGATGGAGTTTTCGTAGAGGGCGTTGGCCCCGTTGACCAGGATGTCGCCCGTGTTGAGGAGCGGGAGGAGGGCATCGATGTGACTCTCGGTCGCCTCCCCGGCGGGGAGCATGAGCCATACCACCCGGGGTGTCGGCAAGGCTTGGGTGAGGGCTTCCAGACTTTCGGCAGCGCGCATGCCGGTTTCCCGGGCCAGCGCGATCGCTTTTTCCGCATGGCGATTATAGACAATGACCTCCGCACCTTTGAGATGCAGACGCCGCGCCATGTTGGCGCCCATGCGGCCTAGGCCCACCATCCCAATGTGTTTACTACCCATAGTTCACTCCTTTGCGTACACTCTGTGCCCGGAAATGTTAATATTTCAGTATAGACCGGCACGGTCCGTGGCGCCGTCCTAGTCGTAACCTGGGGGAAATTCGATGCAAATTGGCACACCGCTCTCCGCTTCCGCCACCCGTTTGCTGCTGCTCGGCGCGGGTGAATTGGGCAAAGAGGTTCTTATCGCCGCCCAGCGGCTGGGTGTCGAAACCATCGCCGTGGATCGCTATGCCGATGCCCCGGCCATGCAGGTCGCACATCGCGCCCATGTGTTGGATATGACCGATCCGGAGGCGATTCTGGCTATTGTTCACCGCGAGCGCCCTCATTTCGTGGTGCCGGAAATCGAGGCCATCGCCACCTCCGCGCTGGTGGAGATCGAAGCGGCGGGGCTCGCAACGGTGGTACCTTCGGCGCGTGCCGTGCAGTTGACCATGGACCGTGAGGGTATTCGCCGCTTGGCAGCGGAGGAACTGGGCCTGCCCACGTCCCCCTATCGTTTTGCCGGGACTTTGGCGGAATTGGAGGAAGCGGCCTCCGCGTTGGGTTTTCCTTGTGTGATCAAACCGGTCATGTCATCTAGCGGCAAGGGGCAGTCGGTAGTCCGGAGCACGGTCGAACTGACGCTGGCGTGGCAGGAGGCGCAAACGGCGGGTCGGGTCGGCGGACAGCGGGTCATTGTCGAGGGATTTGTGGACTTCGACTTTGAGATCACGCTGCTGACCGTGCGTTCGGCTTTTGGGACGACCTTTTGTGCGCCGATCGGGCATCGTCAGGAGGCGGGCGATTATGTGGAATCCTGGCAGCCGCAACCCTTGAGTGACGCCGCCTTGCGAGAGGCGGAGGCGATGGCACGGCGGATTACGGATGATCTGGATGGACGGGGTATCTTCGGGGTGGAGTTTTTTGTGCGCGGCGAAGAGATCCTCTTCAGTGAACTTTCGCCGCGCCCCCATGATACCGGTCTGGTGACTCTGATGAGTCAGGGTCAAAGCGAGTTCGATCTGCACCTGCGCGCCATTCTGGGCTTCCCCGTGCATCCTGGTTTCCGGCGAGCGGCGGCCTCCGCGGTCATCCGTGGAAAAAATCTGGGATGGGGGCCGGCGTATTCCGGGTTGGAGGAGGCTCTGGCGGTGCCGGAGAGCGATCTGCGACTCTTTGGTAAGCCGACAGCGGGCAAGTTGCGGCGTCTGGGAGTAGCCATCGCCTGCGCCGACGATGTGGAGGAAGCCCGGGACCGCGCCCGAAGAGTCGTCGCCGCGATTGCCATCCGCCCCGCTTCCTGAGCGCGCGCAATGCGATGTCAGCTATTCACAAAGGCACTGATGCGATCCAGTGCTATCCCCAGGTTTTTGTCGCTGGTGGCGAAGGACAGACGAATATGACCGGGGGTGCCGAAGGCCGAACCGGGTACGACGGCTACTCCGGCCTCCAGCAGAGCTTCGGTCAAGGCGAGGTCGTCGCGCAGTCCTTTGGCGGCGATGATCTCGTGGAAGCCGGGAAAACTGTAGAAGGTGCCGTCGGAGGGTAACGCCATTACGCCGGGTAGCGCTTTCAGGCGTGTGTTAACGTACTGATGACGTCGCGCGAAGGCATCCACCATGTCGTGAATGGCGCTGTCACCCCCCTCCAGCGCTGCTTGCGCCGCCACCTGAGCGATGGAAGTGGGATTGGAGGTGCTTTGGGACTGAACGGTATTCATCGCGGTGATGAGCGCCTTGGGACCGGCACAGTAGCCAATCCGCCAACCGGTCATGGCATAGGCCTTGGAAACGCCGTTCATGATGACGCAGCGTTCGGTGAGATCTGGACAGGCGTTGGCGATGTTGACGAACTCCTCATCGTCAAAGCGGATTTTCTCATACATGTCATCGCTGGCGATGAGAATCTGCGGATGGCGGCGGAGCACCACGCCGAGTGCCTCCAACTCGGCGCGACGGTAGGAGACGCCGGAGGGGTTGGAGGGGCTGTTGATCACCAGCAGGCGGGTATTGGGCGTGATCGCCTCTTCCAGTTGTTCCGGGCTGATTTTGAACCGCTGCCGAGCGTTGGTATCGATGATGACGGGCCGTCCTTCAGCCAGCAGCACCATGTCTGGATAGGATACCCAATAGGGAGCGGGGATGATGACTTCGTCGCCGGCATCGAGAAGGGCCTGACAAAGATTGAAGAAACTCTGTTTGCCGCCAACAGAGACGAGAATCTCGTCGGGACGATATTGCAGGTGATTATCTTGGGCGAACTTGCCGATGATGGCGGCTTTCAATTCTGGCGTGCCCCCGACCGCGGTGTATTTGGTAAAGCCCCGGTGGATAGCGGCGATGGCGGCTTCCTTGATGTACTCCGGCGTGTCGAAATCGGGTTCACCAGCGCCTAAACTGACAATATCCTTGCCCTCGCAGCGCAGCTGTTGGGCACGGGCAGTCACCGCGAGCGTGGGGGAGGGGCGCACCGCATTCACGCGGCGGGAAAGACGGATATCCACAATCATCAACTCCAGAGGTAGTCTCGGTGGGCGTGGAAACAGCCACAAGAGCGCAAATGATAAGCATCCTTCGACTAAAATCAACCACAATCAGTCATAAGTGGCCATTCTCCTGGCGCTGAGCTATCCATGAGCGTGATCATGGGGCGGATGATCGAGGCGCGCTCAGGGCGGCAGAGCGCATGAAGACTCCACCCGAACTATAGTTTACCCAAGTGGTCGAACCAGTGTGCTCAGGCGCGACGAAAGGTGCAT
>JAKCBU010000170.1 GCA_021839095.1 Pseudomonadota bacterium
ACATGGGTCGCTCATCCCGCGGCACCATGTTGATCTGGATTTGGGCGTAATTGCTGCCTTCGCGCATCATGTCACCGCGCACCAGTCCCGCGAAGTCCACAGGTGCAGAACGGCCCAGATAGGTCTGAAAATTTTCGACATAGCGATTGCGGCTGAGCACATTGCCGATCGCTTCCGTGACCTGTCCGGTCTCAGCCAGCGCAGTGCCCGCCGGGGTATCTACCTGTATCATGAAATCACTGACATTACCCTCCGGCAGCATCTTCAGGTTCACCCCAAGGGCACTCAGGGGACCATTCATGCCCTGAGGGCGGATAAACTGCCACATCGGCATCAGCATCGCCAGCAGAAGCAGCACGACGACCACAATGAAAAAGATATTACGGCGCACGGAGGATTTCAGCAGGGGCGTAAACACCCGGATGTACCCACGCTGCAGGGAGTCCGGCCGCATCGCATGCCCACCTTTCTCGCCGCCGGCCTGCCGGTCCGCTTTGCCCCGCAGAAAGCGGTACGCCCCCCAGGGCACCACCGTATAGGCGAGCAGAACCGACGCAATCATGGCAATGGGCACAAAAATAGGGATGGGTAACATGAAGGGCCCCATCATCCCGGTCACAAAGGCCATGGGCACGAAGGCGAGAATCACCGCCAGCGTCGCTATATTCGTCGGATTGCCGATCTCATTGCTGGCAGTGATGATACAGCGGGCGAAGCCATCCTTGCCGCAGCCATGCAAATGGCGATGTATGTTTTCGATGACAACGATACCGCCATCCACCAGCAACCCCAGCGACAGAATGAGCGCGAACAGGGTGATCCGGTTGATGGTCTGCCCGAGCAGCCAGCCGATGCCCAGCACCATACCCAGGGTAAGCGGCACCGTCAGAATAACGATACCCGCCTCCCGCCAGCCGAGGAATATCATCAGGATAACCGCGACGACCGCGACGGCGATGCTGAGGTGCTCGAAAAGGGTACTGACCGCATCATCGGCACGAGCGCCGTAATCACGGGTGACAGAAACATGCACACCTTCCGGCAGCGCCTCCCGCTCCAGACGATCCAGTTTCGCCTTGATCGCGTCCGCGACGGTCACGGCATTGGTCCCCGGGCGTTTGGCGAGGGTAATGGTAACGGCCGACATGGTCGTGCCCGCCGACAGGCCGACCCGGTTTGCACGCCCAAGGGTATTGCTGGTCGCAATGTGATTTTCCGCGGCACCTTCTTCCACCCGGGCCACGTCCTTCAGAAATATCGGTTGCCCGTCACGGCTGCCGATAATGAGGTCACCGACCCCCCGCGCCGAGCCTATCGCCCCATTGATGCGCAGGGGAATTTCCTGGTTGTCGTGCACCAGGTGGCCACCCGGAAGAATGACATTGCTCCCCCTCAGCGCCTGCTGGATATCCTGCAGGCTGAGGCCGACACCGGAGAGCTTGGCCGGATTCAGCCACACATTGATGGCCAGAGGGCTGCCGCCGATCACTTCAGCGTTCGCCACATCCGGCACGCTCTGCAGCCGGTTCATCAGCCGCACGCCGACCTGGCGCAATGCCAAAGGCGTCATCTGGCTGGAGCTCAGAGTCACCGACATGATCGGAACATCGTTGATGCCTATGGATTTAACCAAGGGTTGTTCCGTACCGGGGGGCATTTTGTCCATATTACGGCTGAGTTGGTTGTAGACTTCCAGCAGACTTTTTTCTTCGTTGGCACCGACCTGAAACTCGACGGTGACCACCCCCATATCATTGATTGCGTAACCATAGGTGTGATGGACACCGGGCAGGGATGCCATTAGGGCTTCCAGCGGCCGTATCACCAGATGGTGAATTTCCTCACTGTCAGAGCCGGGCCGCATGATGAAAATTTCAGCAGCGGGCACCACGATTTCCGGGTTATACAGACGCGGCGTGACAAGAATCGCCAAGGCCCCGAACAGGGCAATGGCCACCATGATCAACACCGTGATCTTGGACTGATAAAACGACTGGGCGAGCCGCCCTGCCAGATTTTGCCGCTGCTCGGACTCAGCCATGGGTAGCTCCCGCTGGCTCGATATGATCCCCGTTATTCACGGCGGCGAGATTGCCCACGACCACCGTCTCTCCCGCACTCAGCCCCGAAAGAATTTCCACACCCTCCGGCGTGCTCGGACCCGGTCGCACCATGCGATAATGCGCGACACCTTGCGCGTCAACGACAAAAACACCGGGGATTCCGGCCCGATCCAGCAAGGCAGACGCTGGCACTGTCATTACCTGCCGCTGGGTGACCGGCACTTCCACGCTGACATAGTCGCCGGCCTGTAGCGTACTGTCCGCGGGTAGGCTGAGTTTGACCGTATGGGCATGGGTCATCGCGTCTGCAGCCCCGACCAAATCCAGAACCGTTGCGGGAACACGTTTTCCCTCGGCGAGGACCGCGACTTTCTGACCGATCTGGAGGCTGTGATACAGAGTCCCGCTGACACTGCACTGGACTTCCAGCCGGGAGGTGTCCGCCAGGGCCAGAATGGGCTGACCGGGTGACGCGAGGTCTCCGTTCTGCAGGAACTTGCGCGTGATGATCCCGGAGAAGGGCGCCGTTACCCGTGCATAGCGCAGTTGTGACTGTGCCGTGCCGACCCCGCCGCGTGCGGCTGCAACGCGGGCCTGCGCCATACCATAGGCCGATTTTATCTGATCCCACTGTTGCTCGGGAATAGCTTGCTGAGCGTACAGGATCTTGAACCGCTCATAATTGGAGCGGGCGTCGGTGAGCGCCGACTGAGCCTCAGCCAGGCTCGCCTGCGCTTGCTGCATCTGCCCCATGACATCCGTCGGATCCACCTCAAAAAGCAGTTGCCCAGCCTGTACCGACTGTCCGTCACGCACGCTCATGGAGCGAATGTAACCACTCAGACGCGAGCTGATCTGCACCTGCTGATGGGCAACGACCGTACCCGGCACGCGGGCGAAGGCAGCCATGCTTTGATTCCTCGTCTGCAGGACGGGCGCAGAGACTTTACCCTGCGCCAGAGGCGCCTCGGGAGGCGATTTACTGCAGGCGGCGAGACTTGCCATAGCGAATGTCAGGGCCGCGATCCGCGCGGTTCGCTTCCAGGTGTTCATTGGGAGACTCCTTCTGCGGTGGGCACGCCGCTCACAGCGATGATTTCCTGAGGGTTCAGTCTGCCGATGGCCAGTAACAGGGCACCGCGGTCTGTCGCTTCCGCGTAACGGGCGGAGACAAGCTCGGCACGCGTCTGATCCAGTTCCGCCTGTCCGCGCAGCAGGCCCGTCACAGTCTCTATGCCGTTTTCGTAACGCAGGCGCACCATATGCTGCGCCTCCTCCATCTGCCTAACCGCAAGCTCCCGCATCCTGACACGCAACGCAGCCTCCCGCGCACTACGCCAAACCTGCGCCACCTCCAAACGCAACTTATCCTGCGCCTCCTGTAACGCGGCCAGAGCCTGCTCGTGCTTCGCCCGGGCGCGATCCATACTGCCGCCCCTCGCGAAGTCAAGCACATTCCAGGTTACTTCTCCACCTACCGTGTAGGACGGCGCCGCATTGCCGAGAGTGCGACCATTCCATTCCTGATTGGCCATCGCGTTGATATGCGGCAGATAGGCGGCGCGGGCGATGCCGATACCTTCCTGCGCCGCCTTGACCTGATGGCGGAGGGCGACGATACCCGCATTCTGGGCCATCGCATCGCTCTGCAGGCTGCTGAGCGGCGCCGCAGGCAGCATGGGCCGGACAGGGCCATCCACGGTGAGCGTCTTTTCTTCCGGCCAACCGATCAGCGTGGCAAGATTATCCAGCGCGTTGGCCCGAGCATTCCGCGCACTTTCGATGGCCAGTTCCGCCTTTTCCAGATAGACTTCCGCGGACAACAGATCGCTTTTTATCAGTACCCCGCGCGCCAGCAGGGAGCGGCTGGTTTTGACATAAGAGGCGGCTGCCCGCTTGGCTTTATCCGCCACCTCAATAGCCGTGTCCGCGGCGACCACGCCGTCATAGGCTTTGAGAACGGCGTAAACCAGTTTCTGTCGGGCCATAGTATTTCCGCTCCGGGCGGCCTCCAGCATGGCCCGCGCCTGATCGATGCGCCCCCGGATTTCCCCGCCATTCCAGATCGGAATTTCCATTTGCAGCTTGGTACCGAAATTATGGTAGCCACCCGG
>JAKCBU010000171.1 GCA_021839095.1 Pseudomonadota bacterium
CGCAGCGGAGGTGTTGCAGGACACACTCCGTCATATTCAGGCCAATGATGGCGAGATCAACGCCTTCACACGCATCACGGCGGCGCGCGCCTTGCGGGAGGCCGAGGCGGTCGACCGGAAGGTGGCCTGTGGCGAGGACCCCGGACCTCTGGCCGGCGTGCCCTTTGCCGTCAAGAACCTCTTTGATCTCCAAGGCGAGATTACCCTCGCGGGGTCCAGGATCAATCAGGAGGATGCGCCCGCCGCAGCCGATGCCACCGCCGTCCGGCGTCTGACGGCGGCGGGCGCCATCCTGGTGGGCGCTCTGAATATGGGGGAATACGCCTATGATTTTACGGGTGAGAATATTCACTATGGCGCATCCCGCAATCCCCACGACCTCTCGCGGATGACCGGTGGTTCCAGTGGCGGCAGCGGCGCGGCCGTGGCTGGCGGTATGGTGCCTATCGCCCTGGGTTCAGACACCAATGGTTCTATTCGGGTGCCATCCTCCCTTTGCGGTATTTTTGGACTGAAGCCGACCTATGGCCGCCTGTCCCGGGCCGGGACTTTTCCCTTCTGCCCCAGTCTCGATCATATCGGCCCTCTGGCACGCGGTGTGACGGATATCGCGCTGGCTTATGATGCCATGCAGGGGGCGGATGCCGCGGACCCCGTTTGCACGGATAGGCCCAGCGAACCGGTCAGTGGGCAGCTGGCGGACGGTATCGCTGGTTTGAACATCGCCATTGCCGGCGGCTATTTCGCGCAGCAGATGACACCGGCGGCGGAGCAGGCGCTGGCGCGGGTGGCGGCGGCGCTGAACGTGACGGATCACGTGGACATTCCCGGAACCGCGCAGGCGCGTGCCGCCGCCTATCTCATGACGAATGCGGAAAGCAGCACTCTGCACCTGGACCGTCTGCGCCATCGTGCGGCCGACTACGATCCCGATGTCAGGGATCGTATGCTGGCCGGTATGCTGTTGCCCGCTTCCTGGAATATCCAGGCCCAGCGTTTTCGCCATTGGTACAGGGCGGAGGTACTAAAGATTTTCGCCCGCTACGACCTGCTGCTGGCACCGGCCACACCCATGTCGGCGCCCGCCATCGGCCAGCGGTACATGGCGCTGGACGGCGAGCAGATGATGGTGCGTCCCCATTTGGGGCTATACACCCAACCGCTTTCCTTTATCGGCCTCCCGGTGGTGGTGGTGCCCGTGATCAGTGCGGGAGCGATGCCCATCGGGGTCCAGATCATTGCCGCGCCCTGGCAGGAGGCGCATGCGCTCAAAGCGGCCAGACAGCTTGAGGTACAAGGATTTACCAGTCTAACCCCCCCTATCTAAGAGGAAAGTCCTTATGGAAGACGTCGAAATCAATGCGCCAGAAGTCCTGAAAGAAGTGCGGGCCGCTTTTTTCCGCTATGAAAAAGCATTGGTTGAAAACGATGTTCGTGTATTGGACGAGTTGTTTTGGAATAGCGCATACACCTTGCGTTACGGCGTGGCGGAGAATCTCTACGGTTATGCAGCCATTGCCGAGTTTCGGGCATCCCGTCCGGTCCCGGCATTGGGTCGGGAGTTGGTCAACACGACCATCACCACTTATGGACGAAGCTTCGCGACCGCCAACACGGAGTTCCGGCGGGATCAGGTGCATGGTCGGCAGAGCCAGACCTGGCTCCGTACCGCGGAAGGCTGGCGGGTCGTCGCGGCGCATGTGAGCCTGATGCCAAAGGGGACTTGAGCGACGGCATGGATGCGGCCCTCCTTCTGGCAGGCGGCCGGTCCCGGCGCTCCGGGCGAGGGCACAAAGCGTGCCGGCGTTTGCCCGGGGAGGGCCGGAGCTGGATCGATCGACAGGTGGAATGCTTGCGGCGGGCGGGTTTTGCGCCGGTGTATCTGCTGACGGGGTATCGACCCAGGCGGGTTTTGACTTGCCTGCACCATCGTGTGGTCAGGCGGCACAATTTCAAGAGAGGGCATGGACCCTTTTCGACGCTGCAGGTTGGCCTGCATAATCTATCCGGGGCCGCGCTGGTCGTACCGGTAGATACGATTTTACCGCCGGCGCCCTGGCTCAGGCGATTGCGGCGCATCGTTCATGCCCGGGATATTCTGGCGGCCAGCCCGATAGATCGTTGGGATGGCGGCGGGCATCCGGTGATGGTGTCGCGGCGTTGGGCGCAGTCACTCCGCGCCGTGTCTGTGGAGGCGGCCGATGCAAGGTTGGATCGGCAGTTGGACCATTTGCCGGCGACGGCGCATGTCCGCTTGCCGTGGAATCATTTTTTGCGTTATCCCCGGCTG
Source organism: Pseudomonadota bacterium (assembly GCA_021839095.1). Next base: position 2,291 of record JAKCBU010000171.1, read on the forward strand.
AACACCGGCCGGGAATGGCGGTCGGCGCATCGTAGGCTGAGGCGGAAGCCATGAACGGGTTTTATCAGGAGGCTCTCGGTGGACGTGACTAAAATCTCTCTGGCGGCCAGTTCGAAGGGCGGCGCCGTGAGTGCCCCTCACGCCCTGGCCGCCGAGGCCGGAGCCGCTGTTTTGCGTAGCGGCGGTAATGCCATAGAAGCGGGCATTGCGGTGGCATCGGCCCTCTCCGTGGTCTACCCCCACATGAACGGGTTGGGCGGTGACGCGTTCTGGCTGATATCGGATGGTGATGCACGTAACGTACGCGGACTGGCCGCCGCCGGTCCGGCAGGACGACATTATTCAGCGGCACTGTTTCGTGAGCGGGGGCTGCGTGCGATTCCGTTTCGTGGCGGCTTGTCCGCCTTGACGGTGCCGGGCGCAGTGGGGGGATGGGGGGCGGCGTTCAATTTCTCACGGAATAACTGGCAAGGCCGCAAGTCCTGGTCCGACTTGCTGAACAGCGCGTATTGCCATGCCGCCGCCGGTTTTCCGCTCAGTCCTAACCAGAGCCGTACCCTCGCCAGATTCGGCGATGCGCTCTGTCTCCAGCCGGGCTTCGCGGCGCAATACCTGCCGGCGGGAGAAGTTCCGCCAGTGGGGCGATTATGGACTCAGCGGGCGCTGGCGCAAACCTTGGGACACTTGGCGGAGAGCGGCGCGGAGGCTTTCTATCACGGCCCGCTGGCCCGGCAAATGGCGAAGGGGCTCAAAGCGGCCGGCAGTTTGCTGACGGAAGCCGATCTGCAGGCCTTCCGGCCCCGTTGGGTGGAACCGTTGCGGACCAGCTTCGGTGTGGGAGAGGCCATCAACCTGCCACCGCCCACGCAAGGGGTGGCCTCGCTGATGATCCTCGCCCTGCTCCATCGTCGTGGACTGGGCAGTGGGGATCATCTGGGTGCCGAGTTGATTCACCACACGGTGGAAATCACCAAACTGGCCTTTAAATACCGGGACCGACTGGTGGCCGATCCCGACTTTGGCGATGTGGACATTGCCCCTCTGCTGACCCCCGCTTTTCTGGATGACTGTATCAAAGGGATGAATTTCCGAACGGCGGCTCCGCCGCCACCGGTGGGTCTTGCCAAAGGGGATACCGTCTGGTTTGGCGTGGTGGACGGGCAGGGGCGCATGGTGAGTGTGATTCAGAGCCTCTACCATGAGTTTGGCACCGGCGTGGTGGCAGGGGATACCGGAGTGCTGTGGAACAACCGCGGTTGCGCTTTTTCTCTGGCGCCGGGACACATCAATGTGCTGGAGCCCGGAAAACGTCCTTTTCATACCCTGAACCCCGCGCTCTATGCCGAGCAGGGGCGGGTGCAACTCGCTTACGGCAGTATGGGAGGGGATGGCCAGCCCCAAACTCAGGCGGCACTGCTCATGCGCGCCAAGCATTACGGACTTTCCCTCGCCGAATCGGTATCCAGCCCGCGCTGGCTGTACGGGCGGACCTGGGGAGAAGCCTCGGCGGGTCTGCGTGTGGAGCGGCGATATCCGGAAACGGTCTTTCAGGATCTGGAGCGATGGGGGCATCCGGTGTCGTGGGTGCCGCGTTATAGTGATTTCATGGGTCACGCGGGCATGGTGGCGCGTGATTCCGCAGGGGAGTTTGCGGGCGCGGCCGATCCCCGTAGTGACGGGGGTGTGGCGGTGCCATGAGGTGCGTCCGCTATGCTTCCGTGAGATTGTTGAGCTCTTCCGCGATGCAATTGGAAAAACGGGCGGCAGAGACCGAAATCCCGCGGTTTTTGAGTTGGGCGCACACCAGCGGTACGGGGCGTATGTCCACGGCGGAAATCGGCCGGTAAACGATATGTTTGTTGGGATGGT
>JAKCBU010000172.1 GCA_021839095.1 Pseudomonadota bacterium
CCGATCTGAGAGTAGCCGCAGATCGGGGGCGAAGCGCTCGGCTTCCTCCCGCCAGTTGTGCATCAGTGAGGTAGGCATGATGATCAGCGCCGGGTCGGTGAGGCGGCCACACTCTTTTTCCAGCAACAGATGGGCGAGCGCCTGCGCGGTTTTGCCGAGGCCCATGTCGTCCGCGAGAATGCCACCGAGATGGTGTTCCCGCAAAAATTGCAACCAGGCGAGTCCGTCCCGCTGGTAGGGACGCAGGGGCAGGGCAAAGCCGGTCGGCAGGGCGACCGGGGCCATCTCCCCGTTGATGGGCAGGCGTTTCGCCAAGGCACGTACGGCGTCCAGACCGTCACTGCGCCACTGGTCGCTCTCCGCCAACCGGGCGAGACGGGGCGCATCGAAGGCGGACATCCGCAGGGGGCCCGAAGCACCGAGGCTGAATAGATCGATCAGGGTGCCGACCAGCGGTTTCAGGCGCTTTGCCGTGGTTTGGATGGGGATGCCAGCGGGAGTATGCAGGTGAATGCGCGCATCGTCGGGGATGATGCTCAGACCGCGGGGGTCCAGCCAGCGTGCATCCCGGGCGAAGAGCGCGCCGAGCAGGGGCGCCAGCGCCAGCCGCTTGCCATCCACCACGATACCGACATCCAGGCCAAGCCAGCCCTCTTCGGTGTCATCCACCCGCATCTCCCACCGCTCCACCCGCAGGAAGTGGTGACGGAAATCGTCGGGCCAGCGTATCGCCCAACCGTGCTCGCGCAGCAGGTCGAGTTTCGTGGCCATGAATCCGTTCCAGTCGGCTTCGCTGGCGAGTCCGTAAACAGGCTGCGGCAACGGGGACAGGCTGTGGAATAGGCGGGTCTCGACGGGTTGCAGTCCGGTTTTATCCAATGCCTGGAGGGCGCGTTTTTCGGCGATCCTGTCCCGTTTTATCCGCACCATCTCGCCATTGCCCAGGGTTTGGATGGCGCGGTCGTCGTCCGCGGCGATATGGGCCGGACCGTAGACAAAGGCCGGTTGCGCATAGTCGAAGCGGCAGGTGGGACTCCACTGGCCGGGGTAGTCGCGGTGCGCTTGAATGCCGAGGAGCGGGAGGGTATCGCACCAGAGGACGGCCTGCAGGGGGGCATCGATTTCGCGCAGATTTTGTTCGGGATCGGCCGCCGGCGCCGGGAGGGCGGGGGCCGACTGTTCCAACGTCTCGCGCAGGAGGATCGCTTCCTGCGGATTGAGGGGCGGGGCTTGTAACAGGTCGCGCAGAACCATGGCGGGCATGTCCATGTCGATCGGCCCGATTTCCTGGGTTGCGCTGTCCAGGTACCAGGCCATGTCCAGCGGCAGATACGCCGTGGCGGGCGGCGCGGTCTCCAGCACGGGATATTGTTCCCCGCCCTTGTTGATCTTCCAGGTCAGCGTGCCGGGGCGGCCATCGCCCAGCCGAAGCGGGGAAGAGACGGCCGTGTCGCCGTAGAGGCGTCCGGTATCGGCGAGGAGGGTGAGGACCGGGGCGCCATGACGGGGACCGAGCGTGAATGCACCCGTTTGAGCGGCGTGGGGGTCTTCCAGGAGCAGGCGCCGCAAGGCCCGTTGGTCGGTCGCATCGATAAAGCCGGGGGGGCGTCGCAGCGCCCCTTCAATGTTGCGCCAGGGACTGAGGTCGGTACATGCTCCGGCCTGGTTCAGGCGGGCTTTGTGACAGATGAGCATGGGACCCTGATGCCGCCGATGGGTCAGGTCCAGCAGCCAGTATAAGGCATGGGTGGTGGTGGGCGCCTTGCTTTTGGGCGGGTCCAGGTGGGCGCGCAGTTCGTTGAGCCACTGTAGCACGTGGGGGCGCGGGATCACGGCCGGCGCCGTCTGACCGCGCTGGGCGAGCAGCGCGAGGAGGACCGCGGTGACGTGCTTGCAGTGGCGGCCCACCGGACAATTGCACAAAGTGACCAGATGTCCCTGGCTGAGATGGATGTCCACCCGATAAGGTTTGCGCGCGCCGTCCTCTACCAGGGCACTGAGATCCGTGTGGTCGTGTTGCTCTATCTGACGGATGGACTTCTGGTAAGCTTGGGCCTGGCGCATCTCCAGATCGCCCAGCCAGCGGCGGAGGTCTTCATGGCTGAACGTGGCCAGAGTGGGCATTGCGCTGGCATCACGGTGCCAGTTCATCCAGTCATCCTTGGTGGGCATGATATTGCTCGGTGGTGGGGCCATTTTCAGGAAACGCACCCGGACGACGCCGTAGCGCAACGGGTAGATAGTACACAGGCGACGGGTTGGATGGAAAGCGGTCGACGGCGCCCCGGTATCTTCGCCGGCGTCTTGCCGTTATGATGGGCGGACTTGCGGACGGCGCGGAGGGAAGTGATGGCGGCTTTCGGGACGAGTGGATTACGGGGTCTGGTGGTGGATTTGACGGATCGGGTGGTTTTTGTCCACAGCCGGGCTTTTTTGCGCTACCTGGCGGAAATCGGCGAGTTTCGTGCGGGCGATACGGTGATCCTGGGAGGGGACTTGCGCCCCAGCACACCCCGGATGCTGGCGGCCGCCTGGGCGGCCATCACGGCGGAAGGCGGGCGGCCCGCTTTTGCCGGATACCTGCCCGCGCCAGCGCTGGCTTTTGCGGGATTGACGGCGGGTGTGCCGTCGCTCATGGTAACCGGCAGTCATATCCCGTTCGATCGCAATGGCATCAAGTTCAACCGGCCTGGCGGCGAACTGCGCAAGGCCGACGAAGCGGGGATTCTGCGTCAGGACGGCACGGTGGATGCGGCGCTCTTCGAGGACACCGGCGCACTGCGCGCGCCGCCTGTTCTGCCCGTTGCCGATCCGCACTGGCTGGCTTCGTATCAGCGGCGCTACCGCGATTTTTTCGGCGCGGACAGTCTCGCCGGGTGGCGTCTGGGCGTTTATCAGCACTCTGGCGTCGCCCGTGACCTGCTGGTGACCCTGCTGGAGTCGCTGGGTGCCGAGGTCGTGCCCTTGGGGCGTTCCGCCGACTTCGTGGCCCTGGATACGGAGGCCCTGCGCCCGGAGGACCGGATGCTGGCGCGGCAGGCGGTGGCGGAGCACCGTCTGGACGCGCTCCTGACCACCGATGGCGACGCCGACCGGCCCATGATCGCCGATGGCGAGGGCCGCTGGTGGCGGGGCGACGTGCTCGGCATCCTCACCGCCCGGGCCCTGGAGGCGCATACCGTGGTGACGCCGGTGAGCAGCAACACCGCGCTGGAGTTGTCTGGTTTTTTCCCGGAGATCCGGCGCACCCGCATTGGCTCCCCCTATGTGATCGAAGCCATGGAGGCGGCTTTGCGGGAGGGGCTGGCCCCGGTCTGCGGCTATGAAGCCAACGGGGGCTTTCTGTTGGGCAGTCCCCTTCACCGGGAGGGCCGCCCGCTGACGCCGCTCCCCACCCGCGACGCCATTCTGCCCATGTTGACCGTGCTGACGGCCGCCAAGGCGCGCGCTGTCCCGCTGGCCGCTTTGCTGGACGATCTGCCGCCACGCTTTACCGCTAGTGACCGTCTCCAGGATTTTCCCACGGCCTTGAGCCAGCGGCATCTGGATGCCTTTCGCAGCACGGAACCGGCGGCCAATCTTGCGGCTTTCACCGCGGTTTTCGGGGATATCGCGGGCTGCGCGCAGCATATCGACCTGACGGACGGCATCCGGGCGCGCCTCGCGCAGGGTGGCATCCTGCACTTGCGACCTTCGGGCAACGCGCCGGAATTGCGGTGCTACACGGAGGCCGACAGCCCGGAAGGCGCGGAGGCCATGCTGCGCGCCGCCTTGCGTGTGATGCATGGCTGGCGCGCCTGAGCGGCGGGGCATCCGCTTCCCGCGCGTCTGGTGGATTTATGCCGGCACGGGTCTGATCATCGTCGATCTGCTGCTCATGGTGTTGCGTTATCTGGGGGTGGTATTCAAGACCAACGCCGTGGCGGAGTTGGCGGTCCACCATGGTGTCGATGCGCAGGCGCAAAACCTGCTGCGTCTCGCGGAGGTGTTGAATCTCGTCCACTGGAAATGGATCGCCGAAATCCTCGGGCTGGGCCTCTTCTGCCTGCTCGTGGGGCTATGGAAGCCGTTTCACCGGAAAAAATAGTCCCGGCGATGCTCAGGCCAGACCCTGGCTGCGCAGGTAATCCTCATAGCTGCCTTTGAAGTCCTGAA
>JAKCBU010000173.1 GCA_021839095.1 Pseudomonadota bacterium
GCTGGCCCTGGATGCCAAGGTGGTGATGGATGATAACGCGCTCTACCGCCATCCCGAGTCGGACGAGCTCTTCGATTCCACCCAGCAGGATGGGCGGGAGATCACCGCGCGGCAGTTTGGACTGAACTATATCTCCCTGGAGGGCAACATCGGCTGTATGGTCAACGGGGCCGGATTGGCCATGGCGACCATGGACCTCATCCAGCTGCACGGCGGTGAGCCCGCCAATTTTCTCGATGTGGGCGGGGGCGCGGCCGCGGACAAGGTCACCCAGGCCTTCAAACTCATTCTCTCGGATAGCCGGGTGAAGGCGATACTGGTCAACATCTTCGGTGGCATCACCCGCTGTGACCTGCTGGCGGAGGGCATCATCCAGGCAGCGGCGGAGGTGGGTATACACTTGCCGGTGGTGGTGCGTCTGGAAGGTACCAAAAAGGAAGAGGGCATGGCCTTGCTGCGCGGCAGCGGCCTCTCTCTGATCACCGCCGATGGTCTCGCCGACGCGGCCATGAAGGCTGTGGCGGCGGCGCAAGGCTGACGTGTCCATCAACCTATTCTGGTTGCAACGCCTGTGGCCGGTGCTGCGTAATTCCGGCCCGCTGATTTCGCGTCTCGCCGATGTTTACGTGAAACGTGGTGCGGATCAGAAAAGTGCCGAGGTGATGGCCGAGATGGCAGTGCTGCTCGACCAGATTCTCGACGAACGGCTCAAATCCGTGGCGCAGGCCGACGATTTGGAGGCATTGCGTCAGGATTTGACGGCCTTGCGTACAGCGGTTGCCAGAATCAGTCCAGTACCCCGGCGCAATCCCTATGTGCTTCTCCTGCTCCTGGGAGAGGCGGTAATCGGTGTTCTTCTTCTCGTGATTCTGGTGCAACTATGAGTATATTGCTGTCCCGTGACACTCGGGTGATTTGCCAGGGCTTTACCGGCAAACAAGGGACTTTCCACTCGCAACAGGCGATCGCCTACGGAACCCGCATGGTGGGCGGGGTGACGCCCGGCAAGGGCGGCGGCCGTCATCTCGATCTGCCGGTTTTTGACACCGTGGCCGACGCTGTACGGGACACCGGCGCCGAAGCCAGCGTGATCTATGTGCCTTCGCCCTTTGCCGCGGATGCCATCATCGAGGCGGCGGCCGCGGGCATCCAGCTCATCGTTTGCATCACCGAGGGCATTCCGGTGCATGACATGTTGATGGTGAAGCATTATCTGGCGGAGGCGCCGGCGCGACTCATCGGCCCCAATTGCCCGGGAATCATCACGCCAGGGCAGTCCAAGATCGGGATCATGCCCGGTGCCATCCATCAACCCGGACGGGTGGGCATCGTCTCCCGTTCCGGTACGCTCACCTATGAAGCCGTGGAGCAGACCACTCGTCTGGGTCTGGGGCAGAGTACCTGCGTGGGTATCGGCGGCGATCCCCTGGTCGGTATGAACTTCAACGAGGCCTTGCAACTTTTTGAGGCGGACCCGCAGACCGAGGTGATTGTCATGGTGGGCGAGATCGGCGGACGCATGGAGGAAGACGCCGCGGCTTTTATTCAAGAGCAGGTTCGCAAGCCGGTGGTGGCCTTCATTGCCGGTTCCACGGCGCCCAAGGGTAAGCGCATGGGCCACGCGGGGGCCATTATCGACGGCGGCGCGGGAACGGCGGCGGCCAAATACGCGGTGCTGGAAGCGGCGGGTGTGCATTGTGTGCACTCTCCCGCCGAACTGGGTATCCGTGCCGCCGAGGTGATGGGATACTGATGCGTATCGCGCTGGCGCAGGTCAACTGCCGGGTCGGCGATGTGGCCGGCAACGCCCAGCGTCTGCTGGCCGCTGCCGCAGAGGCGCGGGCGGCGGGGGCCGACTTGCTGGTGACACCGGAACTGGCGCTCAGTGGTTACCCTCCTGAGGATTTGCTCTTGCGTGCGGATTTCTTGCAAGACTGCGACACCGCCCTGCGGCAACTCGCGACGGAAACACCGCTGCCCATGCTGGTGGGACATCCGCAGCGTGAACAGGAACGGCTCTACAACAGCGCCAGCTTGTTGCGCGGGAGACGGATCGAGCGGGTGTACCATAAGCATTGCCTGCCTAACTATGCGGTGTTCGATGAGGTGCGCTATTTTACGCCGGGGGCGCAGTCGCTGGTGTTTGCCTGTGCCGGACTCCAGTGCGGCGTGGCCATTTGCGAGGATGTCTGGTGCGGGCCGGGAGTAGTGCAGGTGGCTCAGACGCAAGGTGCCGAATTGATGCTGGTGCTCAATGCCTCTCCCTATCACCTGAACAAGCAGCGCGCTCGTGAAGATCAGGTGGGCGCCCTGGCCGCGCAGTGTCATCTGCCCATCGTCTATGTGAACCTGGTGGGCGGGCAGGATGAGCTGGTTTTCGATGGTCAGTCCTTCGCGGTGGACCGGCACGGATTGCTCGCACTGCGCGCAGCCTGCTGTGAGGAGGGGCTGATGCTGCTGGATGTCGACAAGGATCGTGCCGGCATCCGTATACGATCTGCAGACCCCCTGAGACCGTTGCTGGATGAAGCCGCCGAAGTTTACGAGGTGCTTCGCTTGGGCGTGCGTGATTATGTGGAAAAAAATGGTTTTCCTGGCGCGGTGCTGGGTCTGTCCGGCGGTGTGGACTCGGCGCTGACTTTGGCGGTGGCGGTGGATGCGCTCGGTCCGGAACGGGTGCATGCCTTGATCATGCCCTCCCGCTACACGGCGGAGATGAGCATTGTGGACGCTGTGGCTGAGGCGCGGAGTCTGGGGGTGCGTACCGATCTCGTGTCCATCGAGGGACCCTTCAACACGTATCTGGAAACATTGGCACCGCTTTTCGCCGGGCGCGCGGCCGATACCACGGAAGAGAATTTACAGGCGCGTATTCGCGCCGCATTGCTCATGGCCTATTCCAATAAGTTCGGCCACCTGCTGTTGACCACGGGCAACAAGAGCGAGATCGCCGTCGGTTACGCGACCCTGTATGGGGACATGGCCGGAGGTTTCGCGGTGATCAAGGACTGCCCGAAGACGCTGGTCTATCGCCTCGCCCGTTACCGCAATAGCTTGGGTCCGGTGATCCCGGAGCGGGTGTTGACCCGACCGCCCTCGGCGGAGTTGGCAGCGGACCAGCGTGACCAGGACAGCCTGCCCCCATACGATGTGCTGGACGCGATCATAACCGCTTACGTCGAGGACGATCGCAGCGCGTCGGAACTCGTCGCCGCCGGCTTTGCGGCGGAGACGGTGGTTCGGGTGTTGCGGCTCATCGATCGCGCCGAATACAAGCGCCGACAGGCCGCGCCGGGGGTGCGCATCAGCGCCCGCGCATTCGGCAAGGATCGGCGCTATCCTATCACCAATGGCTACCATTCTTGGGAAGCTGCGTTGCATACACGAGGAGCATGACCATGAAAAAGATCGAGGCGATCATCAAGCCGTTCAAACTGGACGATGTGCGCGAGGCCCTTCAGGAGTTGGGGTTGGCGGGTATGACGGTCACCGAAGTCAAGGGTTTTGGTCGTCAAAAGGGGCATACGGAGCTGTATCGCGGCGCCGAGTATGTGGTGGACTTCCTGCCGAAGCTCAAATTGGAGGTGGTGGTCGGGGATGACATGGCCGACCATGCGGTTCAGGTGATCGAACAGGCGGCGCGTACCGGTAAGATCGGTGACGGCAAGATTTTCGTCAGCGCCGTGGAACGGGTCATTCGCATCCGCACTGGGGAAGAGGGCGAAGAAGCGGTCTGAACTAAAGGGGGTGGGGCCGCAAGGGCCTGGGACGGCCCCCTACGATTTGGCTCCGCTACCGAGGTCGGAAAGATATTTACTCTTGGGGTAGTTGTAAGCGAGGATCGCCGTCGTGGTCCGGGCCAGTTTTTGCAGGTTGAGATGCTGGTAAGAACGGGCCAGGTAATAGAGCGCCTCCTCCCGCGCCGAACTCAGTTGGTAACGGGTGATGACCGTGCTGCAGCGATTCGCCGCGGCCACGTAGGCGTGGCGCATATAGTAGAACTTGCAGATTTCCAGATTGCGCTTCCCGAGAATGTGGATGATTTTGGCCATGCGCAAACGGGCGTCCGTGGCGTAGGCGCTGTTCGGCCAGCGTGTTGCCACGGTGTTCAGGGTGGCTAACGCCTCTTCGGCGGGCTTCGGGTTCC
>JAKCBU010000174.1 GCA_021839095.1 Pseudomonadota bacterium
AACCCACCAGCGGGAATACCGGCATCGCCCTGGCCATGGCGGCATCGCTGCGTGGACTGTCCATGACGTTGATCATGCCGGAGAATATGAGTCTCGAAAGGCGTCAGTTGATGCGTGCCTATGGCGCCGAACTCATTCTCACCCCCGCGGCCCAGAGCATCGAAGGCGCCATCGACCTCGCCCACCAGATGGTGGCGGCGGGAGAAGGCTTCATGCTGGACCAGTTTTCCAATCCCGATAATCCCGAAGCGCATTATCTCAGTACCGGGCCGGAAATCTGGCGTGACACCCGGGGGACCGTGACCCACTTCGTTTCATCCATGGGGACGACGGGGACCATCATGGGTACCTCCCGCTATCTGCGGGAAGTGTCGCCCGGGATTCAGATCGTCGGCGTGCAACCGGCGGAGGGTGCCAAGATTCCCGGCATTCGCCGCTGGCCAAAAGCGTATTTGCCAAGCATCTATCATCCCGAGTCCGTGGATCGGATCGTGGATGTGAGTCAGGAGGAAGCCGAGGAAATGACTCGCCGCCTGGCGCGGGAAGAAGGAATCTTGGCCGGCATTTCCTCCGGTGGCGCTGTGGCGGCGGCGATACGCGTGGCGCAAAAGCTGGAAACGGGGGTGATTGTCGTCATGATTTGTGATCGGGGTGACCGCTATCTCTCCCTGGGTGTTTTCCCGGCCTGACACGATGATGCGCCAGCGCCGTGAGGCTACGCCGAAAATTGTCGGATGGCTGCTGGCGCTGTGCCTGGAGTTCGCCGTCTCTGGCGTGGCCGGAGCGCAGACCCTGGAAATCCGCGCGGCGCGACTCAGTGGGGTGGGCTGGGCCGCGCAGCACCTGCGCGCGACGCTGATCACCACGGCCCAGGGCAACCGGCTTGACTGGGCGACGGGTACGCTGCGGGTGGGCAAACGTGTCCTTTGGCGGCATGCCCGGTTGCAATGTGTGCTCCGGACCGCATCGGGTTGGTCCTGCCGGCAGGGTAGCCTGGTTGTGGGCGGTAGCCCGTGGGGTGCGCTGAATGGCCACGGGCAGGTACAGTTACAACGCGTGGGTGGTAGTGGTCAAGCCGTGCTGGCATTGCGCGGCGCGCGGTTCGGGAGCGTCCACGTGCAGGTCCGGAGCGCCGCCACAGGGCAATGGCGCCTGACGAGCGCGGGTAGCCTGCCGGTCGCGAACCTCGTACATGCCTTTATGCGACTGCCCGCTGCTTGGCAGGTGTCGGGCGAGGCGCGGTGGCGGCTCCAAGCCCAGGGGGCGAGTTGGGCGCGGGCGCGACGGATCAGCCTCGTATTGAGCGGGAGCCGGTTGCAGTTCAACAGCCCGGACGGCCTGCAGGCCGCCCAGGGTGTTGCCCTGCATCTGCGCGGCGAGGGGGTGTACGCGGGCCAATGGCGTGGTGCCGCGCAGGTGCGCTGGACCCAGGGCGGGATACTCTGGAGTCCGTGGTACTGGCAGGCCCCTGCCACCCCGGTGCGGATGCGCACGCACTGGCAACAGAAGGGCAGTGTCTGGCAGCTGGCGGGAGGGACCATTCAATGGCCGGGTCTGGGCCATGGCGGTTTCGCATTGCAATGGCCGACCCGGAACGGGGTGCTGCACTGGCAACTGAAACGGGTGGAAGTCGCCATGGCGCCGTTGTATGCGAATTGGATCAGGCCGCTGACATCCCCCGGAGGGCTCGCCGCGCAAATGCAAGCCTCGGGACGTTTGCACTTTTCTGCGGAGGGAGAGGGTGGCCTGAATGCGCTGCAATGGGACCTGCGCGACGCGGCTCTTTCCAGTCCGAAGGGGCTCCTCGCAGTGACCGGCGCGGAGAGCCGGGGTGTCTGGAATCGTACCCGGAAAGCGTCCGCCGCCACGATCGGCTGGCGATCCGCAGCCCTGTATCGTATCCCCGTGGGCCCGCTGCATGCGGAACTGGCGCTTCATCCCCAGGGCTTTATGCTGCGACAGCCCTTCACCTTGGCGATGTTGGGAGGGGGGCTGGATTTTCGGCATCTGGCGGTGCGCTGGACGGGACCGCGATCCGGTTTCGACATGAGCGGCGACCTGCACGGAGTCAGCATGACGCAATTGACGCGAATCTTGCATTGGCCGCCCTTCACCGGAACGGTTTCGGCTTCCATTCCGGATTTGCGGTACCATGCCGGGAACATCCACACGAGTGGCGAGCTTTCCGCCCATGTGTTCGGTGGCGAGGTGCGGGTGGGATACCTGCATATCGAGAATTTTCTGGGCGCTCTGCCCCTGCTGCGCGCCGATGTCGAGATTCGTGGTGTGCGGCTGAAACCGTTGACGGATGCTTTTCATTTTGGCTATATCAGCGGGGTACTTGACGGGAATGTGCGGCATCTCGCGTTGCTGAACTGGTCGCCGGAGGCTTTCCAGGCCGAGTTTCATACGGTTCCCGCGCACGATGTGTCCCAGGAAATCAGTTATGCGGCAGTCCAGAGCATCACCAAACTCGGTGGCGGCGATGGTATCGGCGGATTTTTTCAGGGATTGTTCCTGCGTATGTTCAAAACCTTCGCCTACGCCCACCTGGGCCTGGGGGTGACGCTCAAGGACGGTATGGCCGAGTTGTCCGGGGTGCGGCCGGAGGACGGCGGTTTCGTGATCCTTCAGGGGCAAGGACTGCCCAGGGTGGATATAGTGGGGTACAATCGCCGGGTAGATTGGGATGAACTGCTGGCACGTTTGCACGCCGCCATACAGAGTGGTCCCCAGATCCATACAGGAGGGTGAGGTAATGACGAAGCAGGGTGGTCTGGAAAGACGAGGCTGGCGCGGCGTGCTGGTGCTGGGTTTGCTCATGACGCTGTCGGCGTGCGTGACGGTCAATATCTACTTTCCAGCCGCTGCCGCTCAGAAGCTGGCCGATCAGGTGGTCGGCGAAGTGTACAAGGCGGCGGCCAAAGGGGCTGCGCACCTTCCCGTGGCCCCGACGACTTCCGCGCCCGCGACTTCCGCACCCGGCACGACGGCGCCCGCGCGTTCGGCGCCCGCCATAGGTCCCCTGAGCATGGCTTCGCCCTACCATGCCGCCAGCTATTTGCTGGCCATGGGCTTCTCGGCGATCAGCGGCACCGCGGAAGCGGCGGCGAACCTCAATGCCTCCAGTCCAGGAGTGCAGTCGGCGCGGGCCCAGGTGGAAGACCTGGCGACGCAGATGCGGCCGTACTTCGTGAGTGGCGCGGTGGGTTACACGGCCAGCGGCCAGGTGGCCGTCCGTGACGCCGCCGCGGTGCCGCTGCCGCAGCGGGCACCGCTCAATGCCCTGGTGAACAGCTATAATCAGGCCCTCAGCAACCTGTACCAGCAGATTGCCGATGCCAATGGCCACCCGGGATGGGCGGGGCAGATTCAGCAGACCTTTGCCCAGGCCTGGATCAACAAGGCGCCGTCTGGATACTGGTACCAGGCGCCCAGTGGTCAGTGGCAACAGAAATAAATCCCGCCGCTTTGCAGGATATACTGGTTTTCGATATCGAGACGGTGCCGGACGTTGCTGGTGGCCGACGGATTCACGGCATCGGGTTGGGGGATGATGCGGGTGTCGCAGAGTTGTTGCAGCACCAGCGTCGTATTGAAACCCAGGGCGCCTCGGAGTTCTTGCGCCCCTATCTGCACCGGGTGGTGGCCATTTCCGCCCTCTGGTGGCAGGGTGACCAGATCAAGCTGAACAGCTTCGGCAAGACGGAAGATGACGAGGCCACCCTGATTGCCGCTTTTTATCAGTTTATCCAGCGCCACGCTCCGCAACTGGTATCCTGGAATGGGGCGGCGTTTGATTTGCCGGTGTTGCATTACCGCGCTCTGCTCCATGGCATCTCCGCCGCCCGTTATTGGGAGCACGGAGAGCACGACCAAAGTTATCGCTGGAATAATTACACCAGTCGTTACCACGAACGCCATCTGGATCTCATGGATCTGCTCTCGGGCTATCAGGCGCGTAACGTGGCACGGCTCCAGGAGGTGGCTTTGCTGCTCGGCCTGCCCGGCAAGTTGGGCATGAGCGGTGCCGAAGTCTGGGCGCATTATCAGGCGGGGAAATTGGCGGGCATCCGCCAGTACTGTGAGGTCGACGTCCTCAACACCACCCTGATTTATTTACGTTTCGAATTGACGCGCGGGCAT
>JAKCBU010000175.1 GCA_021839095.1 Pseudomonadota bacterium
GGCCAGATGCTGTCCAACCCAAAATATTGGTTACTCATTTTAGGCACCGGTGGCGCCTGGTTTTTGAACGACTATGCATTCTATGGAAATGCCATTTCCACTCCCGAAATCATCAAAATGCTGGCACCCTCCTCATCGACCATGACCGGGAGTGCCTGGGCGCTCATCATTTTTGTGGTATTTGCCATTCCAGGCTATCTGGCCTCTATTTTCTTCATGGATGCCATCGGCCATCGACGGTTGCAGTGGATTGGATTTGCCGTGATGGCTGCGGCTTTCGCCACCATGGCACTGGTGCCGGGGATTACTCATGAAGTCGCCCCTTTCCTGGTCGTCTATGGGATCAGCTTCTTCTTCATTGAGTTTGGACCCAACTGCACCACCTTCGTGATCCCCGCCGAAGTATTCCCCACCAGTATCCGCACCACCGGGCACGGCATGGCGGCGGGTATCGGCAAATTCGGGGCCTTTGTTGGTACTTTTGTCTTCCCGTTTATCAGTGCCGAGGGCGGCATCAAAGGGGCGATGCTCTTCTCGGCGGGTATCGCTGTTCTCGGTGTCATTCTCACCAAGCTCACCCTTCCGGAACCCAGCGGTAAAACACTCGAGGCGCTGGGCGGAGAGGACGGCGCCGCCCACGCTGGCGCCGGACCCGCCAGCCGCCACGCCGAACACTTGGTAGAGAACAGCGCGCAGGCCTGACCGGGCGACAGGAAGCATCTGATATGTTCTGGATATTATTGGATAGTATTGGTGTACACGTCCATGTGCTACGGGCGGCGATGTGGGCGCAGGTGCGGACAAAGTTGCCAAACCACGCTCCCTCGCCGCATTACCCACGCATTCTTCTGCTGACGAATGCGCGGACTAACGACGACAGACCCACCATTTCCGTCAAATTCGCTCTGGAGCGCGCCGGCGCCCAGGTGCATACCGTCACCGAGCGAGTCGAAGCCGAACAGTGGATGTTGCGACACGGGGAGCCGGAGGTCCTGGTCCTGCTGGGATGGTCCGCCGCAACGGGCGACTGGCTGCAACGACTGCCATTCGCACCCGATCAGGATGATTTGCCTTTCTTGGTCGTGGGTAATGGATCGGAAGACCACGAAAGTGCGGATGCCGTGGCGGCGCTGGAAGTAGGTGCGCAGGCGTATATCCCTGCCAGTCTGGGATTGGAAATCTTGACCGCCCAGGTGCGAGGTCTCCTCAAAAAGCTGCGCACACCTGCGCCGGCACGGGTGGGCGAAATGGGAACCCTCTGCATCGATCTCGTGTCACTGCGGGTCTGGATACTGGGGCAGGAAATGCATTTGCCGCGGCGACTCTTTTATCTGCTCCAGTATTTTGCCCTCCATCCGGACGAAGTCGTTTCCAACGATCAGATCGCCGACATCCTGTCGGAGGGGAAAGGCGCGTACCTCGCCCCCAATACCCAGGTCGTCAAGATTCATCGTTTACGCAAGATTCTGGAAAGTGCCGGGGCCAAGGGCTGGCTGGAAACCGTGCCCGGCTTTGGGTATCGCTTTACACCACCCCAGAACATGCAAAACATCACAAAAAAGTCACGTCAGTGACGCACTGCTGTCACATTGGGCTGCTAACATTGGCACCATTCCAGGAGGCAAAAGACCTCCACTTTTGATGTCGCCGGGTATATTCCGGCGCATAGAAGAGGTAGCCGCATGAACGCCGTAAACCAAAGCTCAGCGCGCCCGCTGGTGGTGCTGGAGCGGAACAGACTGATTACCCAAGCCTTGCTGGATCGATTGCCTGCCTATCCCGGGTCGATCTTTCGGGTCACCGATCTGCATCGCTGCGCCGTCGCCCTGGGTGCGCAACGGTCCACC
This sequence comes from Pseudomonadota bacterium, assembly GCA_021839095.1. Next base: position 1,848 of record JAKCBU010000175.1, read on the forward strand.
CCGGTTCTGGTCCTCGCGGGCAAGCCGCCGGAAAGCCGCTGGACCGACTGGCGCGCGCAGGTCCAGTCCGCGACCCACGTTTCCTGCCCCATGATGGCCGTGGACTTGCCGAAAGCATCCACGGTGCCTTCTTTTTTAACATTCCAGGGTATCCAGGACGCCGTGGATCTCGGCGATGCCGCCGTGGAGGTCACCCGTCATATCCAGGCGTTGATCGAGCAGGACGCGGTGACCACCCTCGCTTATGGCCCGCTGCATCTGGACCAATCCCAAAAAATACTGAGTGCGGCAGGACGCTCCGTAGCACTGAAAGACGCGCTGTTTGACCTGTTGCTGCTGTTTTGGGGCCACCCGCAGCGGATCTTGCCGATGGAGATCCTGCAGAAGGTCCTGGCGTCAGCGGGATCGACACTTGCCACGGAGGCGCGCAGCGCCATTCACAAGTTACGCAGTTGCCTGCATTATCTGGGCTTCGATGACTGCATCGTCACCCTCCGTGGACGCGGCTATCAGTTCATTCCCCCCAACGTTTCTCTGCAGGACCGCAGAATGGCTGCCCGCTCTACGGGAAGAACCCCTTGGTCACCGACCATCGGTTCTCGGCGTCAGCAACTTGGTCTCGCTTCTTTCTAAGGTAATTAAGGTAATAAGGAGATAGCTTGGTGAATCAGTGGAATCGCAGATCCTTTTTGAAAGCGGTTGGTGTTGGCGGTACCACCCTGATGGTGGCACCACACTTGGTTGGCGTCGCCCGCGCGACTGGTGTCGGGCTGCAGAATCAGTTGCGTCATAAAATTGACCACGTGGTGGTGATCTTTCAAGAGAACCGTAGTTTCGACCATTATTTTGGCACATTCCAAACGAAAAATGGTCAGGGGATCATCAACCTTCTCGATGCGGATGGAAAGCTCGATGGGCGATTTGTCGGGTTCCAAAAAAATCCGGCAGGAATTCCCTATACGATACTGCCGACGCCGAAAGATATCCCGGGTTTTCAGACCGCAGAACTGCCCAATGCGCCTTTTCATTTAGCCCCTTATATTCCGGCAGATGACAATGCCCATTGGGATCCAAAACATCGCTTTTTTCGGATGTCCGCGCAAATCAACAACGGCAAGATGGATCGCTTCGTCGCGCTTGCCATGGGTGATCATCGCCATCTTTCTCGGGCAGAATTGGATCACTATGTGACGCAGCGTATCGAGTTCGACCTGGCGCATCCGAGTGGCCCTGTGTTGGGGCATTACACTGGGGCAGATATCCCGTTCTACCATCAGTTGGCGCACCGTTATACCCTGTTTGACCACTTCTTTCAGGCCATGACAGGCGGCTCCACGGGCAACGCCCTTTACCTCGCTGCCGCGCGCTCCTGTGTGAACCCAAAAGCGCCGGTTGATGCTCGCAGCCCCTATGATCCCAAAGCGACAGGCCTGGATCATTCCTTCTTTGACTTGCCCTATGATCATAATGGGATTCTCATCAACGATCTTTCGCCGACGCAGGGCCCAACCGGCGCGAATCAGCCGCGCGCGTTGAAATTGTCCCCGCCGCCCGAATACCAAACTTACCCGAATATTGGTGATCGGCTCAGTGCCGGTCACGTGGATTGGGCTTGGTACAACGAGAACTGGAACCTCGTCAAAGCATGGGCACTCAAGACGGCCTTCGGTCCCGGGGACGGTTCGGCGATTATTGATACCGGCCGCCTGTATGAAGCCCATCACAATCCTTTTCAGTATTACGCCCGCTGGCCGGAGTATGTAAAGCAAGGGCATATTCGCGACAGCGACGACTTTTTGCAGGATGCGGCCGACGGAAAGCTCCCCGGTGTATCGTTCCTGAAAGCGACCGCTGCCCATACGGAGCACCCCGCTGACTGCGCGCCGGTGTTCGGCATGGACTGGGTGGAAAAACTGGTGCGCGCCGTCGCTGAGGGTCCCGCCTGGGAAAGAACAGCGATTTTCATTACGTACGATGAGGGTGGCGGATTCTGGGATTCGGTGCCGCCCCCTCAGTTGGATGACTACGGTTTCGGCACACGTATCCCGGCCATCCTGGTGAGTCCTTGGGCGCGTGCGGGTTTGGTGGATCACCATGTCACGAGCACCGCGAGCATCCTGAAGTTTATTGAAACGCGTTTTGGTATCGATCCACTTAACCATCGCGATCGATCGGCTTACGACATGATGGGCGCTTTTGATTGGGATCAGCGACCTGAGAAGTTTGACGTCTGAGCCATTCTGAATGGCTGCAACGAAACCTTTTGGCGAATACGATTCAAGACCTGC
>JAKCBU010000176.1 GCA_021839095.1 Pseudomonadota bacterium
GGATAAACGGGATCCCCTGGATTTCGCTTTGTGGAAGGCCGCCAAGCCCGGCGAACCCTCCTGGGCCTCTCCCTGGGGCGAAGGACGGCCGGGCTGGCATATCGAATGCTCGGCCATGTCGGCCGATGCCTTGGGCTGTGCTTTCGATATTCATGGGGGTGGTGCCGATCTGCAGTTTCCCCACCACGAAAATGAAATCGCCCAGTCTCAGGGTGCCGACTGCGCGTTCGCGCACTACTGGATGCACAATGGCTTCGTCCGCATCAATGACGAAAAGATGTCCAAGTCGTTGAATAATTTTTTCACGGTGCGGGAACTATTACCGTATTATCCCGGCGAGGTGCTGCGTTTTTTTATTCTCACCAGCCATTACCGCAGTCCCCTCAACTACGCCGAGGAGGCCCTGGAACAGGCCAAGGCGGGGTTGACCCGGTTGTACACCGCCTTGCGGGGTATGCCCAAGCCGCGGATCGTACCGGAGTTGGGGGCCGAGTGGCGCGCGCGTTTCCATGCGGCGATGCGGGATGATTTCCACACGCCCACGGCCATCGCCGTACTTTTTGATATCGCCCGCGAGATCAATCGGCTACGAGACGAGGGCAGCGAGGTGGCGGCGCCTCTCGCGACGGTGTTGCGCGAGCTGGCCGGTGTGCTCGGACTGTTGCAGCAGAATGCGGAAGATTTTCTCCGGGGCGACGAAAAAGACGCCGCCTGGATCGACGAACGTATCGTTGCGCGCACGGCAGCGCGGCAGGCCCGGGATTTTGCAGGTGCCGATAGGATCCGGCTGGAACTGACCGCGGCGGGGATCATTCTCGAAGATGGTCCGGGCGGCACGACGTGGCGTCGCGAGTGAACGGCTTTGGGCAATCCATTGGCCGTGCCGTGACGACGTCACGCACCCGCGTTCAGGGCATGCGGTGGCGTTCTAATCTTCGTCCAGCGAAAAGGGCCGCTGCGCAGCGTCGGACGGGGCGATAGACAAGGATTCCTGGCGGCCCGGCGCCGCCGCCCCTTCCACAGCCAGCAGATCGCCTTGCACGGGTTCCTGGGCCGGATCCTGAAGCACCTCCCGCACCGGCGGGTTTCCTGGTTCCCGCGCCGCATCGTTTTCGACGGCGGAGCCCGCGCCGCGCCCCAATGCCGCAGCGGGGATCAGCATCTGATGCCAATCGGTCGCGGCGGGTACCGTGCCGGGATAGACGAGTGCTTCCGCGGCATCTGTGGACTCTGGCGATGGCTCCTCTTTTGGGAATCCATCGGGTGCGCGGCCCTCTTCGGGCTCCGCGGACGCTGCGGCGGCGCTGTCCTCTCCACCTTGCGGAGCGCGTCTGGCCCGGGCCCGACGCCCGCCACGGCGACGGCGACGGCCGCTGCGGCTCTCGCCGCCGTCCTCCGGACTGTCGGTGATGGTCCCGGTGACCGGTTCCGCGGTCTCCGGCCCCTCGGCGCTACCGGTTTCCGCCAGGAAGGTGGCGGCGTCAACGGGCTCATAGCGGGACACCAGCGCCCGCACCAGTCGAGCCAGAATACCCTCCTCCGGCGGAGTGGCCTTGGCGGGAGCTTTGACCTTCGGATGGATCGACGCTGGTGGTGTGCGCAGCGGTGGTAGCACTTCCGGCGGTGGTGCCGCCGTCAGTGGGCTCAGCGCGGCGGACTCGCTCTGCGAACGGCTGGGACGTGAGGGCAGAGGGACATGCTCGCCACCGGAAGCGGATGCGGTCCGGGCACTTCCACCGTCCTGGCGTGTCCGCTGTATCTGGTAATGCGGCGTGACCATCTCTGGCGTGGGAATGATCAGGATGCGGGTATCGGTCTTGGCCTCCAGTTCCAGAATCGGGCGGCGTTTTTCATTGAGGAGGTACACGGCCACATCCACGGGCACCTGGCACTGCACCTCAGCCGCTCCCGCTTTCATGCACTCTTCATGCAGCAGGCGCAGGACATGCATGCTGGTGGCCTCGCAGCCGCGAATCTGGCCGGTACCGCTACAGCGTGGGCAGGGCTCGTAGGAGGCCTCTTCCAGGCTGGCACCGAGCCGTTGCCGCGACATTTCCATGAGTCCGAAGCGGGAGATACGCCCCAACTGTACCCGTGCCCGGTCCAGCTTGAGCGCTTCCTTGAGTTTGTTCTCCACTTCACGCTGATGTTTGGGAGACTCCATATCGATGAAATCCACCACGATCAGTCCGCCGATGTCACGCAGGCGAATCTGTCGCGCGATTTCTTCCGCCGCCTCCAGGTTGGTCTGGAAGGCGGTTTCGGCAATATCCTGTCCCTTGGTCGCCCGCCCCGAGTTCACGTCCACGGCCACCAGGGCCTCGGTGTGGTCGATGACGATCGCACCCCCCGCTTCCAGACGTACTTCCCGGCTGAAGGCGGACTCGATCTGTTGCTCGATCTGGTAGCGGGAAAACAGCGGGGTGTCGTTGTTGTAGTATTTCAGGCGATGCACCATTTTCGGCATCATGGAGCCCATGAATTGTACCGCGGCGTGGTAGGCTCCCTATTCGTCGATAAGAAGCTATACGATGCCTTCTGAAAAGTGGTCACGCAAGGCGCGTACCACGACATTGCCTTCCTGGTAGATCAGGAAGGGGGCGGCGCGTGGCGCCGCGGTATTCACGATGGCCTGCCAGATTTGCTTGAGGTATTCGAGATCGCGCTGCAGCGCTTCCAGGTCTTGACCGATGCCCGCCGTGCGGGCGATGACGCCCATGTTCTCGGGAATGTCCAGGATTTGCAAGTGCTGGCGGATCTGAGTGCGATCCTCGCCCTCGATGCGCCGGGAGACGCCGCCGGCACGCGGGTTGTTGGGCATGAGCACTAGGTAACGTCCGGCCAGGCTGACGAAGGTGGTGAGCGCCGCGCCTTTGCTGGAGCGTTCTTCCTTGTCTACCTGAACGATGATTTCCTGGCCTTCCCGCACCAAATCCTGAATGCGTTTGCGGCCTGTTTCCTGCTGCAGGAAATATTCCCGGGCAATTTCCTTCAGGGGCAGGAAACCATGCCGTTCGGCGCCGTAGTCCACGAAGGCGGCTTCGAGACTAGGCTCGACGCGGGTGATGCGGCCCTTGTAAATATTGCTTTTTTTCTGTTCCCGATAAGCGCGTTCAATGTCCAGGTCGAGGAGCTTCTGACCATCTACCAAGGCCACCCGCAGCTCCTCTGCATGAGTGGCGTTAATCAACATCCGTTTCATAAGTTCTTCTTTCTCCGGCGCTCAACCCGCAAGCCCGAGGGGCTCGTCAGGGAGCGCAACGTTTGTAATTGGGACCGGCGGGGGTTGCCCGGCGGTGCTGAAATTGGGTCCCGCTCCGAGAAGCGCAGCATCCCAAGTCGAAATATATGTCATAAAAGTATAGAATCGCAAACGGAAAGCGCAGGGGGTGAGGTCAGTCATGGCAGAAAATGGGGTGCGGCAATGGCGCGTGACCGGCGCGGAAGCGGGACAACGGCTGGATAATTTCCTGCTGCGGGTGATGAAAGGTGTGCCGCGCTCCCATATCTACAAAATCTTGCGCAGCGGCGAGGTTCGGGTGAACAAAGGGCGGACACGGCCTCACTACCATCTGACCGAGGGCGACATATTGCGTCTGCCGCCGGTACGGGTGGCCGCCCCCAGCGACCCTGCCGTGCTTCCCGCCCACCTGCATCACCAATTGGAAGCCGCCATCCTGTATGAGGACGGCCATCTGCTGGTGCTGGACAAACCCAGCGGACTGGCGGTGCATGGAGGTTCCGGCCTGAGTTGGGGCGCCATCGAGGCGCTGCGCCAGTTGCGGCCCGATGCCCGTGAATTGGAACTGGCGCACCGTCTGGACCGCGACACTTCCGGTTGCCTGATCCTCAGCAAGAAGCGTTCGGCGTTGCGGGCTCTCCATGAAGCCTTGCGAGAAGGGCGCATGGAGAAGCGTTATCTCGCGCTAGCGGCCGGCGACTGGCAGGGGAAGACGCGTTCCGTGCGTCTGGCCCTGCGCAAGAATACGTTGCAGTCTGGCGAGCGCATGGTGCGGGTGGACTCCGTGGACGGCAAGGCGGCGCATACCCGTTTTTTGCCGCTGGAGCGTTTCCCCGGCGCGGTTCTGCTGCAAGCCGATCTGGACACCGGCCGTACCCACCAG
>JAKCBU010000177.1 GCA_021839095.1 Pseudomonadota bacterium
ATCTCATGAGTGGGTGGAAGACCTGGGAGGCGGACGCTACCGGGTGGGCATTACCGATCACGCCCAGGAATTGCTGGGGGATCTGGTGTTCGTAGAGGCCCCGGAGGCGGGTAAAGCGATTCGCGGTGGTGCAGTCTGCGGTGTGCTGGAGTCGGTCAAGGCGGCGGCGGATTTGTATGCGCCGCTCGACGGCACGGTGGTGGAGCGTAACGATGGGCTGGGGGATAACCCGCAGTGGCTCAATGAAGACCCTTATGGCCGGGGCTGGATCATGGTGGTGGAAGCGGATGCGTCCGCTGGGGACGGGCTGATGGATGCGGCGGCCTACGCCAAGATCGCGGAGGTCTGATCGTTATGCCCTATATCCCCCACGATGCAGCGGAGACGGCGGCGATGTTGGCCGCAGTCGGCGTTGAGCGCCTCGACCAGCTTTTCGATGAAATTCCTCCAGTCCTGCAGGTACAGGATATGGCCTTGCCGGAAGGACTGTCGGAAATGGCGCTACAGCGGGAACTGGAGGGAAGAGCGCTGGCCAACGCGCCGCTGCGTTGCTTTGCGGGGGGCGGGGCTTATGCCCATCATATCCCGGCCATCGTCTGGGAAATTGCCGGGCGCGGCGAGTTTTATTCCGCTTATACGCCGTATCAGGCGGAGGCTAGCCAGGGTACGCTGCAGGTCATTTACGAGTATCAGAGCTTCATCACCCGGCTGACGGGGCTGGAGGTGAGTAATGCCTCCCTCTATGACGGAGCTTCGGGGTTGGCCGAGGCCTGCCTGATGGCGTTGCGTATTCAGGGCGGCGACAAATCCATCTTGGTGCCGGAGAACCTGCTGCCGGGCTGGCGGCGGGTGCTGGACACTGTGCTCGGTTTGCAAAACATCCGTTTGGTGAGCGTGCCTTATGACCGTGCTACGGGCACCCTGACATTGCCCGCAGATGCGGGGGATGCGGCGGCGCTGATTATTCCCCAGAGCAACGCCCTCGGTCTGCTGGAGCCGGTGGATGCGCTGACCGACTGGGTCCATGCCCATGGCCTGCTCGCCATAGCCGTGGTCAATCCGCTGGCGCTCGCGTTGCTGAAGGCGCCGGGGGATTGGGGCACACAGGGCGCGGATATGGCGGTGGGCGAGGGGCAGCCGCTGGGGATTCCCCTGAGCGGCGGCGGGCCTTATTTTGGTTTTCTCGCCTGCCGCAAGGCCCATGTGCGCCAGTTACCTGGGCGACTGGTGGCGAAAACCGTGGATGGGCAGGGCCGCGAGGGTTTTTGTCTGACCTTGCAGGCGCGGGAGCAGCATATTCGCCGAGGCAAGGCGACGAGCAACATCTGCACCAATCAGGGCCTGATGGTGACGGCGGCGACCATCCATATGGCGACGCTGGGCGGGCACGGCTTGCAGCAGACGGCGGTGCTGTGCCATGGGCGTGCCGTGCGGCTGCGGGAACTGTTGACGGGGGTGCCGGGGGTGAGCCTGCCTTATGGCGGGGCCTTTTTCCATGAATTTGTCGTGCGCTTGCCCCACGCTGCCGTGGCGGTACGGGATGCGCTGCTGGGCCACGGTCTGCTGGCGGGACTCCCGCTCTCTGACTGGGGGATGGGGGAATCGGGCGATCTGTTGGTGTGCACCACCGAACTGCTGGAAGAGGCCGATCTGCTGGCGTATCGCGATGCCCTGACCGCTGTGCTGGAGACCTTATGAGCGATTCCATTTTCGACCACGATCATCATGTTCCGGCGGTGGCGTTGCCCTCCGATATTCCGGCGGCGCTGCTGCGGAAGGTATCCCTGAATCTGCCTAATCCGGCCGAGTTGGAAGTGCTGCGCCACTACACCCGGTTATCCCAGAAGAATTTTTCCATCGATACCCAGTTTTATCCACTGGGTTCCTGCACCATGAAATATAATCCGCGGATTGCCCATACCATGGCCGCGCTGCCGGGCTTCGCGCGCCTGCATCCGGATACGCCGGCGCAGGGTATGCAGGGACTGTTGCAGGTGCTCTGGGAGTTGCAGGAATGGCTGGCGGCGACGACGGGCATGGCCGCTGTGAGCCTGACCCCGGCGGCGGGCGCCCAGGGCGAACTGGCCGGTGTCGCCATGATCCGCGCCTATCATGCGGCGCACGGCGACCATGGACGGCGGAAGATGCTGATTCCCACGGCGGCGCACGGCACCAATCCGGCCAGCGCCCAGATGGCGGGTTTTGACGTGGTGGAAATCCCCAATCTGGCCGACGGTGACCTGGATATGGCCTTTTTGGATCAGCATCTGGGGCCGGATATTGCGGGGATCATGTTGACCAATCCCTCCACCCTCGGGGTGTTTGAGCGTCGGATTACCGAAATTGCTGCACGCGTTCACGGGGCCGGGGGGCTGCTCTACTATGATGGCGCCAATCTCAACGCCATTCTCGGGCGGGTGCGGCCGGGGCAGATGGGTTTTGATGCGATGCATCTGAATCTGCACAAGACTTTTGCCACGCCTCATGGCGGCGGCGGGCCGGGGGCGGGTGCGGTGGCGGTACAGGAACGCCTGCGGCCTTTTCTGCCCCTGCCGGTGGTCGCACGGGAAGCGGCGGGCGCGCTGCGCTGGCTGGATGAAGGGGATTTGCCCCGGAGCATTGGTCGGCTCAGCGCTCATGGCGGAAATATCGGCGTATTGCTGCGCGCCCATGCTTACCTGCGGCGCCTGGGGCGGGCGGGGGTGGGCCGGGTATCGGCTTATGCCGCGCTCAATGCCAATTATCTGCTCAGGGAGCTGCAGCGGGTGGGCTATCAGGCGGCCTTCCCGGAGCGGCGGGCCAGTCACGAGTTCATCCTGAGCGTCAGTGATCTGCAGAAGGCGACAGGTATACGGGCGCTGGATGTGGCCAAGCGCCTGCTGGATTTCGGGATTCACGCGCCGACCGTTTACTTTCCCCAACTGGTGCCGGAGTGCCTGCTGATCGAACCTACGGAGACCGAAAGCAAGGCGACCCTGGATCGTTTCGTGACGGTGATGGCGCAGATTCGCCGGGAGGCCCTGGAGCAGCCGGAACTCTTGCGGGAAGCGCCCCACTATCTGCCGGTGGGGCGTCTGGATGAAGCCCTGGCGGCGCGGCGTCTGGATGTCGCGGGAGGCTTTGTGGCCGTCTGAACCGCTATGCGGCCCCGTGTTCCTGGTCATCCGCCACGATCCGGCCGCGTTCGAGGCGGATGACCTGATCGGCGAGGCGGGTGGTGCGCGGACGGTGCGCGATGATGACGATGGTTTTGCGGCCGTGGAGAGCGCTGAGGGTCTCCGCGATGTGTTCTTCACTTTCGCTGTCGAGGTTGCTGGTGGCCTCGTCGAGGACCAGTACGGGGCGATCCAGGTAGAGCGCGCGGGCGATGGCGAGCCGCTGGCGCTGTCCCCCGGAGAGATTGCCGCCATTGCCCTTGATCAGCGTGTCCAGCCCGCCGGTCGTGGCCAGAAAATCCCAGGTATGGGCCTGCCGCGCGGCGGCCTCGGCGCGTTGGCGATCGGGTTGCGCGTCGGCGTAGGCGATGTTGCTGAGGGCGCTGCCGGTGAAAAGCACAGGCTCCTGGGCGACAAAGGCGAAATAGCCGCGGTAATCGCCGGAAGGAAGTTCGCGGATGGGTTGCCCCCCCACGGTGATGTCTCCCCCACTGGGCGCCAGTAGGCCGAGCATCACCCGCGCCAGACTGGTTTTCCCACCACCGCTGGAACCGACTATGGCGGTCGTGCTCAACGGTGGTATGGTGAACTGGAGTCCGCGCAAAATCGCCTCGCCGCTCATCTGCAGTTGGAGGTCGTGGCACTGCCAGGTGCCCCAAGGGCGCGGGGTGGCGGAACGGGTACCGGATTCTGCGGGCTGATCCAGCCAAGCGAAAAGACGGTCTGCGGCCGAGAGTCCCTGCTGCAGTTGATTGTTGGCCGAGGAAAGCTGGCGCAGCGGCTCGTAGACCATCCCGAGCGCTGTCAGGAAGCTGAAAAAGGCTCCGGTGGTCATGCCGCCGTTCACCACCTGGCTGCCGCCCAGATAGATGATGACTCCGATGCCCAGCGCGGCGATCATTTCCATGATGGGGACGGTCGCCTTCTGGATACGGGCGATCTGCATCATCAG
>JAKCBU010000178.1 GCA_021839095.1 Pseudomonadota bacterium
GCGATGTAGTCTTTGAAACGTCCGGGAATCGGTCGATACAGACTGTGAACCAGACCCAGAACGCGATAGCAGGTATCCACATCAGCAACAATAATCCGGAAGGCATGCAGGTCGTGGATATCACCGAAGGGCATACCCTTCTTCTGCATTTTTCTGTAGATACTGTAGACGTGTTTCTCACGGCCACTGACCTGGGCGGCGAAGCCCTCCTGCAGGAGGCGGTCCTCCAGCGCATGCTCAATTTTCTGCACGGCTTCCTTACGGTTACCACGCGCCGCCTTTACGGCCTCATTGAGCGTGTGCCAACGCTTGGGGTAAAGATGGGAGAAGGCCAACTCCTCCAGCTCGATGCGAATGGCATGAATACCCAGGCGTTGCGCAATAGGCGCGTAGATATCGAGGGTTTCCCGGGAAATACGCCGCCGCTTCTCCGGCATCATCACACCCATGGTGCGCATGTTATGCAAGCGATCCGCCAGCTTGATCAGCACGACCCGGATATCCCGGGACATGGCCAGAAACATTTTGCGAAAATTCTCTGCCTGTGCCTCTTCACGGGTTTCAAAACGTACCTGCCCCAGCTTACTGACCCCATCCACCATCTCGGCCACTTCCTGCCCGAAGCGCTCGATGATGTTTTCCTTGCTGATATTGCAATCTTCGATCACGTCATGAAGCAGGGCAGCCTGAATAGTGAAAATATCCAGTTGCAGCTCGGCGAGGATGCAGGCGACTGCCACGGGATGATGAATATAGGGCTCACCACTGCGCCGGGTTTGTGCGCCATGTGCGTTAGCGGCCAATTCGTAGGCATCACGTGCGCGCGCCACCTCTTCTGGCGTCATGTATTGCTGAAGCAACGCCCGCAGCGGCGCGCAGGGGTCCTCCAGAGACGGAAAGACCGGCGGCAGGCGCAGCACATCGCCCACCCCTGTAGTCAGAGGCAGGGCCGGCACCATTGGGCCTGGCTCGCTTTCAGTCGCCAGCGGCATCCTCAGCTCCAGCCGCTTCGCGGTTCGCCGCACCCGGGAAGTTGGGTAACGGTGGCGGCATCTGCTCGTCCAGAATCGCCCTGCTCACCTTGCCGGCAGCCACTTCGCGCAGAGCTATGACCGTATTTTTGTCACGTCCCGGCTCCACTTCCGGCACAGCGCCGGAGGCCAATTGCCGCGCCCGTCGCGCCGCTACCAACGTTAACTCAAAACGATTATCCACATGATCCAGACAATCTTCTACTGTTACTCGTGCCATCGTCTATTCACCTTTTTATCAATTTAACTGCTAATACCGAGGAGATTCTTTAATCGTTGATGCTGGGCATGCTGCTGATAACCCAGCCGCAGATGTTCGGCATGGACAATGCTCTGCAAGTCGGCTAGAGCATCCTGGAAGTGATCATTCACCACCAGATAATCAAACTCGTCATAATGCAACAGCTCTTCACGTGCTGCCGCCAGCCTGCGCGCAATGACCGTCTCTGAATCCTGGCCACGGCCACGCAGACGTTCCGCCAAAGCGGCGACAGACGGCGGCAGGATAAAAATACTGACCGCCTGCCCCGGCAGTCTTTCCCGCACCTGCCGCGCACCTTGCCAGTCGATCTCCAACAGACAGTCGGTCCCGGCGAACAACTGACTTTTAACCCAAGGTTCACTAGTGCCATAACCATTGCCATGCACCCTGGCATACTCCAGAAACTCGCCCCGCTCCGCCATGGCCGTGAACGTCTCCATCGGAACGAAGTGATAGTCCGTTCCCTCTGCCTCGCCCGGTCGCGGGGGCCGTGTGGTGTAAGAGACGGAGGTGCGCAATTGCGGAGTCGCCGCTACCAGCGCCCGGGCCAGACTGGTCTTTCCCGCCCCGCTGGGTGCCGAAATAATCCACAGGATACCGCGTTCTGCTCCACCCGTCATTGACTTTCACTCCACATTCTGCACCTGCTCCCGCATCTGTTCGATGAGCACTTTCAGCTCTACCGAGGCAAAAGTCACCTGGCTGTCTCCGGCCTTGGAAGCGAGGGTGTTGGCCTCGCGATTGAGCTCCTGCATGAGGAAATCGAGGCGTCGTCCCGCCGCTTCCCGCCGCTGTAAAACACGCCGCAATTCCGCCAGATGGGTATCCAGACGGTCCAGCTCCTCGGCCACATCCTGACGTTGCAAATAGAAGAGCAACTCCTGCTCCCAGCGCCCCGCATCCACCTGCTGCGCCGAATCGCGCAAGCGGGCCTGCAAACGTTCGCGCAACGCCTTTTCCAGGTGCGGCAGGTGATCACGCAGCGCCGCAGTCTGCCCCGCAATTGCATCCACGCGACTGAGCAGCAGTTGTGTCAGGGCGGCGCCTTCCCGCTCGCGTGCCTCCTGCAATCCGGTCAGTGCGGTGTCCAGCAGCGCGAGTACTTCCGCCTCCAACGCCTCCGTATCGATGCCGGAGGCCTGCACCATGCCTGGCCAGCGCAGTACATCCCAAGGGTTGAAGGTGGTTTCTTCAAATTCCCATATATCCGCCAATTCCCCGTAAAGTCCGCGCAACTCCGTCGCTAGTGCGGTGTTTAGGCATAATGACCCACCGGCGGCAGGCTGAAAACGTAACCAGGCATCCACCCGACCGCGCACCAGCGTTTTTTGCAGGCGGGTCCGCACCGCGGCTTCAAGGGCGCCCAAGCCTTCGGGAAGGCGCAAACCCACGTCCAGAAAACGGTGATTTACAGTACGCAGCTCCCATGCCAGCGTGCCCCAAGCCCCACGACTTTCACAACGGGCGAACCCGGTCATACTGCGTATCATTTTGACGGCTCTCCAGCACAATCCCGCGGAAAGCGGGCTTCCATCGGTTAAGTTAGCATACGGCCGCCCGTCCGGCGACATCCTCGCCGACTTGCCATGTACAAAACGCGCGCAAGTCACCTTGACGCAGCCGGGATCCCGAACTACACCTAAACAGCTGTATTGAAAAAGCCGGGGCGCCTGACCTGAGTGGTCGACGCATCGGGTTTGCGGGCCAGGGTATCGTCGTAACTACAGGAGCGTGCCACATGACAGATTCTGAAGAGATGCTGTTTGAATGGGATGAATGGAAAGCGCGGGCCGTGGCTCAGGGAGTGCCGGAGGATCTCGCCGAACTGGGCAGACGGATCATGCGCGACGCGTACATGCAACGCTGGCCCGAGGACGTGCTGAGCGACTGCGGCTGGGATGACGATGGCTTTGGCATGCTGGCGCTGGCCTGCGCCAAACCCGCTGAGACCCGCCGCGATTGGGAACGGTTGTATGCGCGCCATCATCGTCGTCCCGCCTGCCCGGTGGAAGCAGCTCTCCGTCGGAGTGATAAGGCCATCGTATCGGCTCCCGCGCCGTTACTGATCCGGCACTCAAAGCAGGAAGCGCAAGCGCATCGGCCTTAACACCTACGGACACATCCGGAGCAGGTGCTAGAAGATGACGGGCGGGGACATCGCACCGACGTAATGGCCGACGATCTGTCAGCCGGCGTCGGCGCCTGCCGGGTTTCAAAGTCACCGCGCCATGCCGGCACAGGGCGCGGCAGCACATTCCGGCAAATGTCCGTCGTGAGTGGTTCCCCAGGTCGTTACGCGCCCGGGAAGCCCATGCTCCATAAGCACTCAGACCTGATGACCCCATCGCTGTCCGCTGTGTGTGGTCAGGGCGACGCTCTTGGCGTCCTCCCGCCCACATGCCATCATCCAGCGATGACGCCCAATCCCCCATATCTCCCGCCCTCATGAGCGGCCACCATCCCCTGCGCAGCGTGCTCAAGGTCGGCGGCAACACTATGGTATCACGCCTGTTGGGCTTTGCCCGCGACGTGATTCTGGCGCGACTCTTTGGCGCAGGGGAGATGGCGGACGCGTTTTTCGTGGCATTCCGCGTTCCCAACCTGTTCCGGCGCCTGTTCGGTGAAGGGGCATTCTCCCAGTCTTTCATCCCGGTGCTCGGGGAATATCGGGCTACACGCCCGGCCAGCGAGACCCGGGCGTTTGTCGCCGATGTGGCCGGGTGGCTGACCCTTGCCCTGGCGATCGTTACCATCGTCGGGATGCTGGGGGCCAGCGCCATTGTCTATGCCATCGC
>JAKCBU010000179.1 GCA_021839095.1 Pseudomonadota bacterium
CTGGGAAAACATCCAGGAACTCCTGGACTGGATGCGGCGTCTGCAGGCACAGGACGACGGTCCGCAAACCCTGCCGGAGATCCTTCACCGCCTGATGCTCTTCAACGTGCTGGAACGGGAGGAGGACGACGACCGCGATGTGCTGCGCCTGTCCACCCTGCACGCCGCCAAAGGGTTGGAATTTCCCCAGGTGTTTCTGGCGGGGGCCGAAGAAGAATTATTGCCGCACCGCAACAGTGAAACCCCGGAGCAGATTGAAGAAGAACGCCGTCTCTTTTACGTGGGTATGACCCGCGCCCGCTTCCGCCTGACCTTGAGCCTCTGCCGCAAACGCCGCCGCTACGGTCAGGACGTCCATCCGACACCCTCCCGCTTCCTCCAGGAAATCCCTCAGGAGCACCTGGACTGGCAGGGCGAGCAGAACCCTGAAGCAGAAATGGACCCCGCCGCCGCCTTCGCCCGTCTGAGAGGACTGCTCGGCCGGAGCGAATAAACCGGTGCGGCCACACCAAACCAAAGAGGCGGCCCGCACCATCGGGCCGCCTCTTTCGCCTTCTCCCCCCAGGCGCTAGGGCCTGGCCGCCGTTACGGCGCGGTGTTGCCCATCGCCTTGACGCGGGCGGACAACCGGCTCTTGGTGCGCGCCGCCATGTTGCGGTGCGCCACGCCTTTGGTGACCGTCTTGTCGATGACCGACTCCGCGGCACGCAGCGCCGCGCGCGCCTGTTCCTGGTCGCCGAGATGCACCGCCTTCAGCACCCCCTTGATATAGGTCCGCAGACGCGAGCGCAGGCTGGTATTGTGCAAGCGCCGCTTTTCATTCTGTAATACGCGCTTGCGCGCCTGAGCTGTATTGGCCAACGTTTTACTCTCCGGTATCTGCCATCCCGCACTCTGCAGGAAAATCAAAGTGGGCTATTCTGGGACTAGCGGCTCCTCCTGTCAACGCTCGCTCTTCAATCACCCGCCGCGCGGGAGCTTCCCCCTTCTTCCATCAGGACCTGCACATGCTCCGCGGCCACATGCACGCACCAAGTCTCCCCAACCGTCGGTCTTCGGCCCGTGCACAGCCGCCGCGCCAACAACATATCCACCGAAAGGCCCCCTTCCAAGCGGACACGCCATGCGAGCCCTTCCTCGCGTAGACGGGTCAACTTCAGGCACCATACATTCTCGGCGGAACCCTCCACGGCGTCGCGCAGAACAAAATCCTCGGAACGAATCACCACCGTCACCGCCATGCCGGGACGCAGACCCTCCCGCAACCTGGCGCGCAACGGCCAACCCGCGACGATCACGGTCATGCCCAGACTATCCATCTGTTCCACGGTCCCCGCGAAGCAGTTGCGGAAACCCAGCAAACGCGCCACACCAGCGCTTACTGGCCGGGCAAACATTGTCTGCGGACTGCCCTCCTGGGCGATGCGGCCATTCAGCAAGACGGCCATGTGATCGGCAAGCATCGCCAGATGCGGGTCGTGGGTGACCGCCAGCACGGGCACACCAAAGTCATGCACCTCGCTAATCAACGCGTCAAGAATCTCATCACGGGTGGCCATGTCCAGCGCGGAGGTAGGTTCATCCAGCAGGAGCAACTCCGGTCGCCGAGCCAGTGCGCGGGCCAGCGCCACCCGCTGACGTTGCCCACCGGAGAGCGCGTCCGGATAGCGTTCCGCCATTTCGCCAAGCCCCACCCGTGCCAGCAAATCCATGGCTTGCCGGCGCCGATCCGAACCACGCAGAGGATAAGCGACATTCTCCCAAGCCCGCAGATGCGGAAACAACGCGTAACCCTGGGGCAGATAACCGATAGGCCGCTGCTCCGCGGCCAAACCACCAAAGGGGCTGCCCCGTGCGGGAATCAGCCCGGCAATGGCCTTCAGAAGGATGCTTTTCCCTTCCCCGGAAAGGCCGAGCAAAACGGTAAAAGCCCGCACTTCCATCTGAACATCCAAATGCACGGGTTTATCTATTTGATAATGAATATGCATGTCCGCAAACACCACCGTCTCACAGCAACCCCCGACGGGTGCGCAAGCCCAGCCACAAAGGCAGCGGTATCGCCACCCAAAAAAAGACCCAGAGCAAGGGGTATACCGCGGTCAGACCGACATCCTGCAGATTCACCCAGAGTTTGACCGGGATACCCTGAGGGAAATAGGCCACAATCAGCACGATCCCAAACTCACCCATGGCACGCACCCATGCCAGGGCAACGCCTGCGGCAAGACCGAGACGCGCCAACGGCACGGTGACCCGCCAGAAGGTTTGCCAACGATTACGCCCCAGCGTCCGGCTGATCTGTTCCAACTCCTCCGGAACGCCTTCGAGGGCCGCTCGCGCCGCCAGTACGTAGTACGGCATGGCCCCGTAAATTTGGGCCAGCACAAAGGCGGGAGCGCTATTGGTGAGATAAATGCCCGCCTGGCTCAGGAGCCCCCCCACTGGCGAATACGGCCCGTAGAAAGTGCTGAGCAGAATGCCCATGGCCAGCGGCGGGGTCAATAAGGGCAAGAGCAGCAACGCATCCAGCACCCATTTGCCCCGGTACGCGCCATGTGCCAGCCACCACGCCAGAGGCGTTCCCGCCAGCACCACCAGCAGCAGGGCCAGCGCGCTGTAAAACAGGGAAACCCAGATGGCCTGGATATCGCCAGGAGCAAAGTGAAAATCATGCCAGTCCGTCGCCAAAGCCAGTCCCCCGAAGGGAGCCAGCAGGAAGATCAAAACGACGGCGGCCGTCCCCGCACCCAACCAGCGCAATGGCGGCCGGCGCGACGCGGTGGCTATGTGTTCTACACCCATGACCACCTCGTTATTCTCCATCAGATATCCCCGACAACGTCTTATATCCGGTGACCGCGATATGGGTCAAGTATTCCCAGAAATAGCGGGTTCAGAGCTTCATCAAGGTATTTTTATGCTACCCTTATGGGTATACGCGCCCAAAAGCAGGACCGCAGCTCCACGATTTTCCAAACTGGCAAAGATAACCACAAAACGCACCGACCGACCATGCACTGGACCATCCTCATCAAGTCTCACCCGGACGCCCATGGCAATCCCGTCCTGCAGGGATTGCGCGTAGCGGCGGCCGCATGCGCCGATGGGGTGGAGATCAGCCTCTTTCTTGCCGAAGAAGCGGCATTACTGGCGCTGCACACGGAAGCTCTGAATGAAAGACAGCGGGTTCACCACGATCTCATGGCGGAAATTCAAGAACTGGGGGTCGCAATTCATGTAATCGGCTTCGAGTGGTTGCAGGAAGCCAAGGGTCAGACGCTGCGGCCGGGCATCCAGATCGCGAGCATGAAAACCCTGGTGCGCCAAATGAAACTTTCGGATCAGGTCATTACACTCTAAACCCATGACAGCCACCTACGCTATTGGCGACCTTCAGGGTTGCTCTGCCCCCTTTAACGCCCTGTTGGAGCAGATGGGTTTTACACCCGAGACGGACCGGCTCTGGCTCGCGGGCGATCTCATCAACCGCGGCCCGGACAGTCGCGCCATTCTCGCCCGGATCCACGCCTGGAGGGATCATGTCCAGTTCGTCCTCGGCAACCACGATCTCTACGCCCTTGCGCGCTGGGCGGGGATCATCCCCGCGAAAAAAAACGATACCCTCAGCGCCGTGCTCAATGATCCACGGGTGGACGAATGGATGGACTGGCTACGCAACGGCCCGATGCTGATCACCGACACGGCGCTGGGCTGGACCATGGTCCACGCCGCCCTCCATCCCGACTGGGATCTGGCGCAGGCGCAAGATCATGCCGCCGCCGTCGAAGCAGCGCTGCGCGGGCGCCAATGGCGGCGCTTCATAAAGTCTCTCTGGGCGGCCCCGGCGCCCAATCGTTGGCAGGAATGCCGCAATGAAGAAGAGGCGCAACGCTTTCGAGTCGCCGTATTCACCCGTGCCCGCTACGTGACCGCCAAGGGGTTTTTCAGTTGGCCCAGCACGCCGCCCAGGGACGCTGCCCACGAGTTCGCACCCTGGCACCAGTGGTTTCTGGAACGGCAAACTACGGGGGCCATCATTTGCGGGCACTGGGCCACCCAGGGTTTACTGGTGCGGCCA
>JAKCBU010000003.1 GCA_021839095.1 Pseudomonadota bacterium
CAACTGGCCAAAGGGAGTAGCTGCCGATTCCGGATCCCAGGATACCTGAACGCGACCGCCCAGCGTGTCCACGATCATGGCCTTTACTGCCGCAGGAATGGCCTTTTGCGGCCGATTTTCATCATCACCCACAGGGTGAGCCTCCATTACAGGGGAAAAACCAATCCTATCAAAGGAATCTTGCCAAATCAGCAGAGGTAACTGCCGAATTTAGGCTTATGCGCCGCTGCAGGGTTTTTGCTTTCAACCCGCGAGCAGATTCAGCAGATCGGTGTACCAGATCGGGGAAGAATGGATGTTCGCATACACATAATCCGTACCCCGATACGCAAACAGCATGGTCGGGTAGACGATGGCCGTTCCACCCGTGGCATAGGTGTGGGCCACGGCATAGACCAGGCGATCATTTTCATGCACCAGATGCCGTGCTGCCGCATTCCCGTGCATGGGTGCTATACCACCCACTTCCGGACTGTACGAGAAGTCGTTGAAGTCCTGGGCCAGACTGGTCTGCGCCATTTCCCCAACGCCCGCTCCCGACGCATCCGGAACCCGTGAGGACAGGATGGCCTCTGCCCGTCCGGGACTGCCTTGATCCAGGCCCGTGACAACGGTATGAATGTCGATCTGGCCGGCATCCGCATACTTTTCCGCCTGCAGGAAGAAGTCATGGGAGAGGGTGCAATCGGGATCGAGGAACACCCAGAGATTGGGCACTTTCTGGCCATGTGCCCGTTCCTCGGCGATTTTGGCCTGCCCCTGGGCATCGCCCATGAAGAAGCTCACGCTGCGTTGGGTCACCAGCCGATAGCGGGCGGCGGACACTGCGTACAGCCCCCCATGGGGGTCGCCGGGCATCAGGCTTTGCGTCGGAATGGGCGCCTGTGCGGGCCACATACGATAGGTCTGCACGATGTACTTCTGCCAGTCTTGGGGCGACAGATAGGGCAACTGCCGATTGTTCCGGCTGAGATAGAATTGCACGCCTCCCCCACTGTCGGAATTCGTGATGGTTTCGATAATGGGATCGTTCACGGCTATGAAGGTTTTGGTCGGCATCACGAACTGGATGTAATTCGGATTGTGTAGATGCCGCTGTTCCCTCGGCAAAATAGAAAAGCCCAGTTGCGATTGCAGGATGGATTGATCGGTCGCCCATGTCTGTGCCGTGGATGGCTGCGACGGTGTGCCGACGCTATCCGGCGTGCAGGTTTCTCCAGGCGGACAGACCGGGGGCGGGGTCTGCGGGGTGCAGGTATAGCCCGGCGGGCAGACATTCGCTGCGGGCCGGGATGCCGTGGCCGGTTGGGATCCGGGGGTGACGGATTGCGCCGCATTGTGCAGCGCGTTGGCGACATCCCCGGCCGCATAGACGCCGTTGGGCACATTGGCACCGGTATCCTGCGCGGCACTGGCCAAATCATCCAGCGCGCCGAAGAGGCCCGCCTGCGCCAGTGGGCTCAATGTCCACGTGGCTACGGCCAGCAGTGATGCGGCCAAGAGAGGCCGACGATGAGCGTTGGTGTAGTGCATGATTCAATCTCCTTGCTGCGTTTGCTCAAACTTCTGGTGGCATGGTGACGTTCTGAACCGCCTCGGTAATCAAGGCGACGACCAATTCCTTGCGCCCCACCTGCCTGGACGCCATCAGCTTCTGGAATTCCGCCTCCACTTCGGCGGGTATCCACAGATCAATACGGACATCGCCCTCGGCACGATGCACCTGGCGGTATTTTTTGCCCCGCTGCCGTATCGCTTCCCGATCTTCGGGCATTCTGGGGCGGCTCATGATTTTTTCCACCAGAGTTTCAGATCACCATACGGAAATCGGATGGTGAGTGTCGCACCACCGCCCCGGATGAGTATCAGCGCCGCCATACCGATCAGGCATAGCAGCAGACCCAAGGTGACCAGTGCCACGACCGGCCAGAATGCGGGTTCCCGTAACGCGACACTCCAGGTGTCCGGGAAAAAATAGCCCGCCACCCACCGGTAGAGTGCCCAGAGCAGCGCGATCGGCGCGAGATAGACGGCTCCCATGATGCCGAGCGGGAAGGCGACCCAGAGCACGCCTTTGACCAAACGGTACAGGCCGTACACCACGGCATCCAGCACATCCAGCACCACACTCCCGAAGGAGGGCTTATACCCCCCCCGCAGGGTGCTCATGGCCTCGGCCCCCGACGCAGAAATGCCGGCGCTGCGGGCGGATTCGGCGATGGATCGACCGGTGCCGATGTGTTCGTTACGGCCAGTTTCTCACCGGGTGAGGATGCGACTTTCAGCAGTTGTACGCCAAAACGGTCCTGGAGCGTCTTGTCCAGATCCTGCTCGAACATGGTCAGCTGGACCTGCATGATGACGGTCGCGGCAAACAGGTAGTAATTCTCCCCCATCGCCTTCTGGATGGGCAGCGTGACGTGTTTCAGACTTTCCATATCGGCGATGGCCAGACTGATCCGACCATCTGCCAATGCCTGCAGGCAGCGCTCGTAGTACATTTCCGCAATTTCCGTTCGCGGACCCACCTGAAACGCGCGGCGCAGGGGTTCATCCAGTGTTGCCAGCGTCTGATCCAGATACGCACGCCCTTTATGGACCATACGCGCCCCATCCTGCTGCAGTTCATCTGCGCTCAGGTGAGGGAACTGATCACGCTCATGACATAATTCCGCACATTCCGCCAAATCCCCACGGCTTTGCAGTTGCAGGGCGAGCATTGCCGCGATGAACTTCTCCCGTGTGTCCTGAAACGGTATGCGCATCGAAAACTGTCCGCCAATATCGGCCTTTCCCAGTCCCGGAACGTAATGTCCCAGCGCACCCAGAACCGCCTGCAGCTTGAGCTTTGCGCTCATCTGCACCTGGCGGCTTTTGTTTTCATAACGGACCCCAAACTGTCCAATCACGGTATCCCCGGTGTCCGCATGCACCTCCACATCGGCAAATTCATGCTCGTCGAAAATCCCCAGCGTATTTAGGCAGTTCCGGATGCTTTGGACTTCCTTCTCCAGATCCTTTGGATTTCCACCCCAGGACACCACCACATCCCGCAGTTGGGTACTCTGCGGGCCTTCCAGAGGCAGATCCTCGACCAGTATGCTGCCGGCATCTTCTCCGTCTTCCTTCTCCCGGCCCAGCGCATCCAGGACGAAGCCCGCCATCCGGCGCAACACATTCTTGTGCTCTGGTACGATTTTCTTGCGCAGTTTTGATAGCGCCAGATGCCAGCCCCCATGCCGGGAGGTAATCAGCATGTTCTCCGTGACTTTCTGATGCGCCGCCAGTTCACGCATCAGATCATGCAAAACTTTAGGCGTTACCGGCTGATCGAGACTGCCTATTGGAAATTGGTTCATTGCACGTCCTCCAGCGCCTTGCGCAGATAAGGGTCCATGTCTGTGACATTTGTCAGGGCCCACGCCACATAATCCGCAGGTAAATCCGCGATGCGCGCGCCCTTGTGTTTCCCGAACGGCATGAGATCCGGAATGCGGGTCCACTCGCTGTATTCCCAGAGGGCTTCCCAAGACTCGGTGGCCGCAGCGGGAATGCGCTGCACGATATGCCCGAGCAGCCAGCGGCAGGTTTTCACATCCGCACCCGCCGAGTGAGCCGAGCGTAGCCATTCGCGCATCTGTTGGGGATTATTGGTCAACCGATACGCCAATGCGGATTGGCTGTGTCCACCGTCCGGCCAGAGTTTGCGGGACATGGCCAGCGTGTCGATCCGCTTCACCGCCGGACTGCCGATGACTTTCCAATCAAAGTCGATATTGTGACCCACCAGATAGCTGACGCCCTCGGGAAACCGAAAAGAGGACGATGGCGGACAATCCACCAGTTCGGCATCGAGAATATGATGCGTCGCCATGGCCCCGAACTCGATGGGCTTCCCGGGCCGATAGCGTTGCACTCCCGGTTCCCCCGTTCCCAGATCTCGGGGCGTATTCAGATAGAGGCCGGCCACCTCAATGATCTCTGGTTCATTCAGGCCCGTGGTTTCGGTATCCAACAACAGCGCATGCATGGGCAGAGCCTCTCTCGTATCCTATGGATACAACCAACTTTCCTTTATTCATGAATATAGTAGTACGTTTCCGGGTAACGCACAAGCCTACAAAAAAACAGCATCACTTCCAAAGCATGATGCCGTTTTCCACACTTTCTGCTTTAGTTGCGGCTGATATCGGCACCAATGTTTCGATAACTGCCCGTGACATAATCCCATTTCCCGGCAACGTGGCGCATTTTGATGCTCTCCGCATTGTAGGGCTTGCCTTTCGTATCGATGTAATAAAAATCGCAGGTCCAGGATTCCACACCCGTCTTGGCGCACTTCTGTAGACGGAGACTCGGGCCAACGTCGTGAAAATAAAACTTCTTCGCCTTGGTGTAGTCCCCTTTGTAATCACCGTTCATGGCCGCCGTATACTGTGCCAGACCTTTGAGCACATCGTGTTTCGATGGACCACTGGGCGCACTGGAACAACCGGACAGGCCCAGAGCCAGACCGATCGCCGCCAATGAACATACGGATGGAAGAACCCGACGCGACGGGCCATAGTGCTTCATTTTTGCAGGCATCATTCCTTTCCTTCTTCGAGATAATGACGCGCCAGATGATCCAGGGGCACCCGCACGCGGCGCGCAGCACGCGGATGCTCAGAAAGCCAATGGGCCACCGGCGGAGAGATACGGTAATAGCCGCGCACCGCCGCACGGCCCAGACGGTAGGGCATCAGACGCTGATCCCGAAAACGCCGCAGGGCGCAGACCTCGGGCGCCATGGCGTCCCCATACACCGCTGTAGCGATGAAACACTCCCTAAAATTCTTATGTTTTTTACCACAAAATGGGCAGAATGATCCGGTCGGTTTGCCGTAGTGCATGGCGATACGTGGCACCATTTTCTTGCCGCAGTGCGCGCACACCACCCGTTCATCCCGCGCATCCTGACCGCTTTGGGCGCGTTCCAGAATCCGCACCTGGGTGGCCCGCAGCCCTTTGCTGCCGGCCACGCTTTCAAAAGAAACCCGGTCGCCATTGTTGGGCAAATCGGCCCCCTGAATATCCCGCACTGAACAGTGGTATTCCTGACCATCATCGCCGAACAGGAAACCATACCCTTTTTCCGGCGAGAACCATTTCACCTTCCCGTCCATCAGGATGCCTTTGCTGGAAGTGGATAGTACAAAGTGCCCCCGTTCGAGAGCCAGGCGCGCGCCAGCCGCACCTGCCGCGCATCCGGGTGTTTCGACAGGGCGAGCTGCCAGCCTTCGCGGACGGCTTTTTGCAAGGGGATGACGTGCTGTTGCCAGCCTGCCGGTACGACCTTGCCACCGGGTCCGAGCGTCAGGGGTACGTTGGCCGCGCGCCTCTGCTCAACGTGGTTTCCGTGCCCGTGACAGGCCGCTATGGGATTGACCGCGCTGTTGGCCACCGATGCAGGATGTGCAGCGATCACGGGATCGGTTTTTGTCGACAATGGCAGGGTGGTCTGTACCGAACGGGGGGGTAGATAGGGCATCATGGGCCCCCCCGGCTGAATCACCGGACGTCCGGTAACGGCAACTTGCGCGGGATCAACACCCGCGACGGCGGGCATGATGGAATGCGGGCGTGGTGCAATGCTCAGTACGTCATAGCCCCACCAGAGAGTACCCTCATAGCCCTCCCGCTGGAGTACCTGACGCAGCGGCGTGGTCCATGGGTTGCTGTGACAGGCGTACCCGGTCGGCAGATCCAGCACCGTACCGGGCTTGGCATACAGGCTCCAGCCTGCGGGCAAGAGCCGGTACAGCACCTTGTTCAGCGGCCCCTGGCCCGATCCATGGCACGGCCAGGCAATCCCCGCTCCCTTCTGGGCCAGCGCCGGAGCACGGGTGAACACCTTGTCGGCACCCTGCAGATCCGGCGGCTCCATGCTGGCACCGGAACCCGGCAGATACATGGAGCTGCCCACACTCCCGGCAGAGACCGTGCCCAGCGGTCGCCCCACATACTGGAAGGAGGCCCACGAGGCGACCGATGTGGAGACCAGCACACCCGTCACAAAGGCGATACTCATGCGGATGCGACAACGGCGCGGGTTCAGGCAGGATTTTTTTAACCGGGAAGGTCCAGCTTCAGTGTGCTTCATGGTTTTCCCCTGCATTCGGCCAATTGGATATTTGTGAAATATTTCATCATGAAAATCACCATGAGTTTCAACGCGTGAAATTGCGGTAAATCGAAAGAACATCCGGCACATATTGCTGTGTCTGCGGATAGGGCGGTATCCGGTTGCCCGCTTCTCGCACGGCCTGCGCACCGGCATTGTACCCCGCCAGTACCAGCATCGGGTTGCCATTGAACTCCCGCACCAACTGGGCGAGATAGGCGGCACCGCCCATGATGGACTGACGCGGGCTCCATGGATTGCTGACCCCGAAGCGGGCGGCGGTTGCCGGTATGAGCTGCATGAGACCCATGGCGCCCTTGGGACTTCTGGCTCCAGGGTTCCCGCCGCTTTCCTGCAACATGACGGCGGTAATGAGTGCGGCGGGCAGATGATAGGTCTGCGCGGCGATATTGATGTCCCGCGCCAGGCCGGACACCCCAGGCTGCGATTGCGCGCCTACCAGATTCCATCGTGTCGGTCGCACGGAAATGGCCGGATGCGCCGAGCCTTCCTGCGCCAGAATCCAGGTCCCGGCCGCCACATTCCACTGCGGCATGCGTTCCACTTTCCAGAGCGGAAAGCCCGCCTTGGCCAGCACCGGCAACCACGGCTGGGGGATGCCCATCGGCCCCACCCCGGTCCCCCGCGCAGAAACCGCTTTCAGCACCCTCAGAATGCGCCGTACCGGCACCTGATAGGTCTGGGAGGACACCTGTACCGTCTGGGCGAGATTCAGATCCTGCAAGGCCAGCATGGTCAGCGTGCCACCAGGGCCATGGCGGCCAGCGTAGGTACCGGCGCGAATCCCGGTTGCAGGGCATGTCCCACATACGTCAGGCGCAGGGTGTAGGACTGTCCCGTCCAGGGACCATGTGGCGTCGGCGCTTCCTGTAACTGGACCGGAAAGATCAGCGTCGGGCGCGATGCCGTGCCCGTGATTTGATGCGTTCCCGTCTGTTTCAGGCGAACACTGGCCCCCTTCCGTTCGACCGCCTGCGCAATACCCAGCGTCTGTAGCAGGTGAACATACTGAAGCTTGGCGGCGGGCAGACTGCCAAAGCCTGCCAGTCGCTCCGATTGCGCCAAGGCCGCCTTCGATGCCGCAGGATTGCCGGGAGTGCCGGAAATCCGGAACAACTGGGTCAAGGGTCCCCCCTGATGCAGAAACATCGGGCCGTTGACCAACTGGCGGATGCTCAGAGGTCGTATATCCTGCGCCTGTGCCGGAGTCATTCCCGCCACGGTGCATCCGATCAGCACACCCCATCCCAGCACCGCTACGGGTGGTATCCTCCAACGTCGCATATCCCTCTCCTTATATCGGTAACGTCAATCCAAAGGTGGAGCCGATGGCCTTGGCGGTCGCCACACAGACCGTCGCCAAACCGCCGCCCATAATGTGCGTTACCCCCTTGCGCGCCGTCACCCCCTGCCCCGCCGATCCATTGCCCACTTCCCGCAGAATCATCAGGCCGCGCACGATGGCAATCCATCCCACCACCTGAACGAAATACTCGACAGCTTCGACCGCCGTGGTCATGTTCTGCCCGCCAGGACCGGTATAGGCCAAAGCTTGCAGACTGGAATGCGACCCTGTGAACAAGGTGTTTTCCGTGTGCCAGCCCAGGGTCGGCAGCGCGATCAGCGCCGCCCCCAGCAATATCTGGGACATCACCGACTCCTTGGTGATGCGGGCGTCATACAGACTATTCCGTCCGCGCCACAACCCATGACCGACATAGAAAAATCCGAGCAGATAGGAAAAGTCCTGCAACAGGATGAGGACATCCGGAAGCTGTGCCCGCAGGTTCTCGATCATCGTGATGGCGGTAATCATGGTGGCGAGTTCTCCTTAAAAGCCCAGCCAGCCCGCTGAGGTCTTCACCCCTTGGGGAGCCACGGCGAGAATCGTCAAGCCGGGAAGATGCTCACCCGCCCGCGCAATAACGGTTTCCCCATCGGGATTACTGAGCCAGGCTTCGGTCTCCCCAATAGATTGCAGACGGTAGCCCGCCACTGCAGAGCGTGTCGCCATGGCTGCTCCCGCAAAGGGATCATGCGACCGCTTGGCCACCCGATGCAGGCGCTGTTCCAAGTGCCGCTCGGTGTCTATCGTATGGGCATCCATCCGCCCCATGGCGGTGGAGAGCGCCTGTATTTCCCGCTGCATCTGGACCAGCTCGACCTGCATGGAATTCAGCGCCGCGACCGGAACCAGCTTCCCCGCAGACGCTGACGAGGAGGCCTCAGACGGGGAAGCCAGCGGCGTGACCACTCCGGCGCGCACGCCCGTATCCGATCCTTCGGCACCCATGGAGATCGCGGCGGGCGGACTCTGTAGCGATGCTCCGGAATCCGAAGATCC
Source organism: Pseudomonadota bacterium (assembly GCA_021839095.1). Next base: position 8,529 of record JAKCBU010000003.1, read on the forward strand.
GGGCGGCGTAGCCGCCGGCGCGGGCATGGCAGTAACGGGTACCGCCGCAGGCGCTTTGACGGCCTGATACTGTGCCGTAGGCAGACTTGCAGCAGGCCTACTTGCCGTAGGCGTGCCCGCAAAGGACGCCGCCGTTGGCGCAGGCTTCGGTGCGCCCGAACTTCCACCGAAAACATGCAGCTTGTAGGCGACCATGCCGCCGATCACCACGATCATCACCCCGGTGATGATGTTCATCTTCTGTGCTTGCCAATCCATGTTTTCCTCCTGATTATCGGTCAATCTTTGCAATGCGCTGCATGAGATCCTCAAACAGCTGACAGCGCGAATCGGGCAATCCCATGATGGCTTGCAACTGCTGATACCCATTCCCAAAATACCGACCACGAATCCACATGAGGGCTTGCGGCCCGTATTTCTTCGCAATCCGTTGGACCGCTTCTTTTTCGTACACCCGTTGATTGGGGTCCGGATCATAACCGGGTATTTCCAGGGTCTCGAGCGCCTCCGACCCCACATGAGTTCTCTCGTCGGGGACATGATGCAGCTTCGCCAACCGCGATACGCCCCACATCAGATGGTTATAGATCTGCGTTCCCACACAGCAGGTTGGCTGCGCGCACAACGGTTTTTCCCGATCCAGCAATTCGATACACGCCACAAAAAAATCCTGTTTGACATCCTCAACCACCCCGTTATATGGGGCAATATAACTGCGTTTGCGCAAGGCCCTCCCGGTATAACTGGCGGCTTCGTCCATGAATTCGGTGACCTTGCTGTTGTCCTGCACCTGCCCCATGCGCACGGCCATGCGCGCCGCACATCCGTGGGCATAGCGAATGGCGATACGCACCCGCGCCGGTTCATCCGGAAGAAACTCATGGTCTATGGCCACCAGCTCCGGGTTTTCCTCGGGAATATCCTTGTCGAAATTCAGTTCGTTCACCTGCGCATGGGCGTTCACATACGGGTCCCCACTCCTTATCCGGCGACCCCCTGCTCCACCGATTTCATAAACAATATGCCGACACCGGTGCCCGAGCGGACATGCACCGTAGGCGGCGTTTCAAAGCGTTTTTCCATGATCGGTGCCAGGACCTCGCCCACGTTGCCAACGGCACTGGCCGCGATCTGTCCATTGGACAGGCTCTGGGTGACCACACCGACGCCGGACCCCGTGATATAGCTGTTGGTGTTGGCGTATTGCAGGGCATTGGTCACGCCTTCGAGCAACGCCGAACCAATGAGCCAACCGTACCGATACAACACATGGTAATTGGTGTAGGTGGACAAGGCGGTGCGCGCCGTGGCGGTGGTGATGGCCACGGCCTGGATCGGATAACTCTGATGGTTCAGGGTCATTTCGTTGAATTCGACCACGACGCGGCCGGCATGACGCACATATCCGCCGAGCAGCTTGGCCCCGGCAAAGCGCCCGTCCTCAATGGTCGCCATGACCGGCCCAGGCTCCGTGCTCTTGATGGAGGTATCCAGTACCGCAAAGGAGATATGACCAGGTTCCGCCAGGACCACGGGCTGCGGCTTCGACGCACTGGAAGTGGATGCCGTCGCCGCCGTGGCGGTCGCAGGCACCACCTGTCCGGGCAACTTGGCCGTACTGTTTTCGGTTTGGGCCACAACCGGAACCAGCCCCTTGGTGATGCTGCGGATCTCCTTGTCCATGGCCGTCTGATATGGATAGGCTCCATACGCCGGCCCGATGGGCCGCTGGACCATGGGCGGCGCTGGCGGCGCGGACACGGCCGGTGCGACGGGAGGCAGACGGTAGTTTTGTAATGGCCCCATGGGCGGAATGTAACTGCCACCGTGCTGGGCCGCCTGTTGCGCTTGCTCCGCGTTTTCAGCATGCGCCGCTTGTTGGTAGGGCAAAGGGGCCGCACCACCCGCCATGCCCGCGTGCTGCGGCACCACAGGCGCTTGATCAGTCGGTGCCGGCGCTTTATGTCGCCCCGATGTCAGGACGTCGATCAGTCCGACCAGGAGCACCAAAAAAGCGATGCCCAGCAGAATCATCATCGACCGGCGCGGGCCATTCCAGTTGTCGCGCAGGACGCTGGCCAAACCGCGACGATTCTGACCGGGATGGGGTGCGCGTGGCGCTTCACTCTGCTGCGTCCCGGTCTCTGATGGTCCCGTCTCCGGCGTGGACGATGTGTCTATCTGAGCGGCATTTCCCGTCCCAGGCGTATTCGGCGACGACTGCGGGTCCAGATGGGGTTCCTGACGCTCATCCATGATGGTTGTCCTCCCACTGATAGCGCTGCAGACTAATGGTTTCTGGTTGGCCGTTGCGGCTCACCGTCACCACCTTGATGTCGGGCAGTACCCAGGCATGAATCCCTGCCGGCCCCTGCATGGTCGCTATCCACGCCGGCGCGATCACCGTCGCCGGTGCCCGCAGCAGGAGCCGCTTGCCGCGCGGCCCTTCCCAGGACCATGCCGATATCCGCGCGGGATCACCCAGGACATGTAAGCGCCGGGCTCCCGCAGGGGCAACGCCCTGAACCAGACTCAGTAGCGCGTTGGTGTAGTTGGCGCCCCCCATGACTCCGCCCACGGGGGCCGGCAGTCCGGGTTCCGCCGCATTGACCCGCAATCGGACCGCATAATCCACAATGCCGCCGCCCGATGCCCCCTGTACACCTGGCAGCAGGGCCACCATCAAAGGTACCGATTCGCCGCGCAGATACAGGGCCAGATCGCTTTGCGCATAAGGCTGAAGATCCGATACGGCGGCACTGTTGCCGGCCACCGAAACGTTGAACGCCTTGGGATTGCCGACGGAGAAGCGCACGATGGACCATGGTCGCCCGTAAGCATCGACCACGTTGATGGTCGAAACATAACCGCTTTGCACCGACACCGAAGGCGGCGCGCCGACGCCAATGCGGGCATTGATGGTCTCGATGCGCGGCATGGCCGGGGACAACGGGGCTTCCTGCGCGCGGCGGTTGGCATTGATGGCTTCCCGGAGTTCGGCGATTTGTCCCGCCGTCAACGGCATCGCCGCCTTGAGGGTGTCGTGGAACGCTTTACTCTCTGGCAATGGTGGCAAACCCTCCTGGGTCGCCGGCGTAGTACTCGGCAGAATCGTTGCCGGTGTGGTACTCGCCGGAGTACCCGTTGGACTTTGCGCCGCCGGCGTTTGGGCCACGGTCTGCTGCGCCATGCTGGTGTTCTCCGGCGGCGGCGCGGCTATGGGTTGCGCTACCACCGGCATCGACGTCGCCGTATTTCCACCCGCGTCGGGCGTGAGTATCCGCACGCCCGCGTCTGCGGTGCCCCAGACACCAAGCGCGCCACCGACGATCAGTGCGCCAACGATCCGTTTGTACGTCATGATGTTTCCGTCCTTATTGTTGTTGCGGCATTGGGCCAAAAATGATGGAATCCACCGCCCATCCACGCGGGATCTGGACGTTGTTCTGCCGCAGTAGGATCAGGGTGGCCAGATGACGTTTGGCGCTCTCATAGCCACTGCTCTCATACACGACTTTTACCGGGATCTGGATTTTCCACGCGTAGGTGTGCGTCCCCTGCAGGACGCCCTGCTGAACGATGACCGGCGCCCCCGTAATCGCAATGGCCATGAACAGGCGCTTGCGTTCGAGCGTGTGCATATTGCCAGAACTAAACAGCGCCGTGTGATAGGCGCGGAATCCCGCCGGCGTGAACCATTTTGCCGCATGCTCGATCCGCATCCGAAAATCCGAGAAATTCATGTTGAATCCCGATTCGAGGGCCTCCTGCGCACCAGTCAACACGGCGCCCGAAGTGAGCAGGGGCTGGTCCGTTGGCACGGCCTGGATGAGCTTGCCGTGAATGGCTTCAAAATAGCGGATCGGGACGGGCCGCTCCGCCAGACGATAAACCACGACCCCCAGTACCCCTGCTACCACCCAACCCCCAATGGCTGCAGCACCCAATACCCGGAAGGTGTTCGCCCACCCCGCTCTTTGCAGCACAATTTGTTCCACCGGTGAGGGGGTTGACGCCGTTTCGGAGGCTGGCTTTTGCGCTTCAGTCGCCATCCAACCCTCCCTGGAGTGAGGCGGTTGGGAGCGTCAGGACCATGCCGTGTTCCTCCTGGAGGAAAGTGCTCGGTTTGGGCGATTGCCACAACGCCAGATAGGCGACGGCAAAGCTCAGCGCCAAGGCGACGAGCCATCCCGACAGGGCAACCGGCCATATCCATCGGCGCAGGTTGTACCAAGCATCCACATCCATGGGACTGTGGCGCAATACCGATGGCCGGTTGCGCGCCTGCTTGAGCGTCCAGCGGGGCCTCTGCGGAGAGGATGCCTTTTTGTTTGCCGTCATGGTGGCTTTATCCTGCTTATTAAGGATTACTGTTGGTCTTGTAACCGATGCGAACCTTTTTGGTTTAATGAGGATGGACACCATGCGGTTTTTTGCCCAACGGCGGCGATGCTGTGGCCGCAAAGCCAAAAGCGGTATTCAGCCGCTCGGGTACACGAAGATGGTCAAGACCCGGACGCAATTCCTGTCCGCCTTCCGTATCGAGGATGGACTGACTGCTGGCGGTAGCGCCGCAGAGCTTTTCCAACGCCTGCCGGATCTCCCGTGGCGTGCGGGTGCGCTCCACGATCCGATCGCGTACCCGCGTTTCGAGTGTGGGATGAAACACCCAGCCCCAAGGACGATTTTCGAGCAGATGCTGATACATCTGTTCCGTGATCTGCGCGCGTTCCGCTGCATCCGGAGCGCGAATCGTCACCACTTGCATCCGCGAGCGGATCGGTTCCGGTATCCCTTCCGCAACGTTGGCGGTGGCCACCCACTGCAGCCGCGACGTATCGATGGGCAGAGGAAAATACTCATCCCGGAACTCCTGCGCGGTATGCCGTTCCAGCAAGCCATACAGCGGTCCCAGCGCATCGTACTGGGTGGTGGCGACCGCCTTGTCGATTTCATCGAGCACCAACAGCGGATTGGCATAGCCGCCTTGCAACAATTGCGTGAACACCATACCCGGCTTCGCATCCGACCAGCTCGAACTCATCCCCGAAAGCACGAATCCTGCCGTGGTCGTGGCCATCTGCACCGAGCGATGCTCGATCCGCAACAACTGGGCCAGACGCGTGGCGAAATAGGTCTTGCCCAATCCGGGATCACCCAGCAGCAATAACGGCGGGATCTGCAGCCCCGCACCCGAGTGGTGGCTGAGATACCAGGCATCCCGGATGATCTCGATGACCTCCCAGAAATGCGGAAACTGCTTGCGCAGCACCCGCTCGATGAACCCCCACTCCAGCCCCGCGGTATTGCGCAGACGCCGTGCGCTTTGGCCCTGTTCAAGTCGGCTCGCCAAACTCAGTAAGGCGCGTTCCGTCTGTGAGAAATGGGCTTCATCCCGCCCGCGCCATCCGGGAATCAGATTCTCCAGAACCTCCGGGATACGACGCGGATCGTACAACGTCAGAAATTGGTCGGTTGGGTTCAGCAAGTTCTTGTAAGAACGTTGATTGATGTTCTGGATCGGGATCATGTGCGGAATATCCTGCATTGCGACACTGCCCGTATAGTGCTACAGGTAGCACTGTCGTGCAACCATCCGCAGATGCATCCCCCCCTCTCAAGCTCTTTCGTCCCGTCGCCAGAACCACCAGACTTTCCCGCAGACGATCCCAGGACGGAAAGCCCATTTTGGGTTTCAGGTGTTCCGGCGTCGCGTTACTGATCAGCACCGTAGGCCGATCTGCGGTATAGCGCATATCGAGCAGCGCAAAGACCAACTGCCGCGTGTTTTCTGACCAGGTAACCTTGTCGGTCTCGTCGATCACCAGGAGCGGGATCTCCGACAGACGTTGCAGCACGTCTTCGGAGCGCTCTGCCGATCCCGGCTTCCAGGCCGCCCGAATATCGTTCAATACCCGGCGCAGACTGGACAGGACGGCCCTCTGGCCCTGGCGCACGAACGCCTCGCACAGGGCGTGTCCCAGATGGGTTTTGCCCGTTCCCGCCGGACCGTAGAGCCAGAGATTGAGGGAGGCCGCAGTCTCCGTGTCCACCGTGCCCAGATGCGCCAGAAGCCGTGCGGAGAGCGCCTGGGCGGGAGAGGCCGTGCTTAAAGCGAGTTGAGCGGGCCGGTAACGTCGCGGGGTGGCAGCGAGGCGGGCGCTTTGCAGGGCTTGTACCCGGCAATCCGGGCATTCCCGATGATGGTGGACCCATACCCCATTGGCCAAGCGCTCGCCCATGCGGTAGCGCCCATGTTCCGGGCAGTGGAGGTATTCCTCCGGGTCGTTCGACTCCGCGACGATCGCATGACGGGCTTTGAAGGCGTGCAGATCGAAGTTCATGCGCGATCTCCTTCGGCGAAGAAGTCGCTCACGATGTTTTGCAGGTCCTTCACCAACTGCGGGGATTTATGGCGCAACGCGGGAGAGATTTGCATGGCAAAGCCCGTGTTTTCATCGACGGCCAAGGTCTCCAGTTCCGGACTCAAACCGGCGATTAGCGGCGAGAGCGGACGCTGCCTGCTGGCCGGTGTGGGCGGCTCAGGTGTCGTGACGGCCTGCGGAGTGACGGAATGCGTGACGGGACGCTTCGGCTTCTTGCCCTTCTTGGCCATAGCCGCCTGCTTCTTGGCCAGTTTTTCGCGCCGCTTGCGTTTTTCGCGCCGGGCTTCGTTTTCGAGTCGCATGCCCTCCAGAGCGGTCAAGGCTCGCTGGTAGGCCTCCTGATAGGCTTCTTCCCGCTCCCCATCGGGCGCACCCGCGCTTTGTGTATTAGTACTATTTTGATGATGGATCGGAGTAAACGGATTATTGTTGTCGGCTTTCGCTTCGGGAACCCTGTCGAAGGTCTGTCGGGTATCCTCGGCTTCAGGAGAAAAGGAGATTTGTAATCCGTGGGTTGCTGATGTCACCCCCCTGTCGGCTTGAAGGGGCTCCGGGCTGTCGAAGGTCTGTCGGCTTTCCACGGGGTTTTGTGCGGAGATTTCCGGTGTTTGCAGACGCTGCTGTGGGGCCGGTGCGGTGGGCAGGGGTAACTCCATGGCATCCATCAGACCGGGCAGAAAGGTGCCGGTGGTGCCATCCCGCTGACGGAAGCGGTCCATGGAAATGCAGTTCTCGCTTTCGGCGATGGCGGCCGCGACTTCCCGATGATAGGCAACAGTATCGGCCTCTTTCTTCAGGGCCTCGGACGCATCCGAATAGGCCATCGGCAGGTAGAACATCAGGAAGTCCTCCTGGCGATCCGTCCGGTACTCCAGCAAGCCTACCTTGACCATCTGGCCTACCAGTCGGCGGGCCTTGGAAACGCTGGCGGTCACCGCCTTGCGTCCGCGTGCGGAATCCCGATGCAACCACTGGCTGATCTCCAGCCAGGAAATGCGGCGTTTTTTGCCGCCCACCACACCGGTCGCAAAGTCCATGCGGCGACGCAGATTCATGTACAGCGGATAGGCTTCGATGGGTGCCAGTTCCAGGGCATCGTGTTCTTCGTCGTCCACCATGTAGCGACCCATCTCAGCATCCTCCCGATACAGACCAACGAGCGGAAACTGAACAATCGAATCCATTTGCATTCCTCAGCGAAATACACATATAATTACCTCATCATTTTTGAATTTTGGCCGACCTTCATGAGGTTCGGCCTTATTTTTTGCCCGCAGTCTGGCTGCAAGCCCCCGGAATGGCCGTACATCCGCCATCCTTGAAGGCACTTATAACACGGGAAAACCTTTTTATTTTTAGTGTGTTGGGAGCGTTTTTTCTGGCCTTTGCAAAAAGGTTTCAGCCTTTTGCAAAAAGGTTTCTGAGCGAAATTCGCCTACCTTGTCTGTGCGACCCTCAGCGGGTTGAGACGGGAATCCGGCGTTTGCGGTGAATCACCACGGGGACGGGCTGCTGCACGGATGGGGCGATGACCTGTGCCACTTTCGGGTCCGTTATGGGCAACGGTAGGTCACGAGGGTAATGAAAAGCCTGTCGTCGCTGGGAGATTGTATTGGCATCACCGTGCGGATGTGGATGCGACTTTTCCGCCGTATCTGATGCACGAAGTGCGGGCCTTGCGGCGACTGGATCCATGGCGGGATCCACGGCGGGCTCAATAGGACGGAGTTTGCGGAAGCCGTACTGCGGTGCGTTGATCTTCTTTCTACTAATTGAAGCACTCCATAATCAGGAAGCAGAGGCCAGAGACAACACCAAGTGACACTGGCCAACGACCGTGTGCGCGGTTCGATGATGGGTGTGCGGTACCCACTTCCAGCCTTCCGGATCGCCTGGGTGTGTCCGGCACGATTGGGCTAGATAGCCTCTGGCGATATGCACCTTACCAAAGTCCACTTGTAAGCGCACGCCTGAAGTATTGCGAATCTTCCACATCCCCGGCCCGCCACGAAACTGGTAGCCCAGCATATTCAATGGCCATGCCCCCGCTCTGACCGAGACGATCTCGTAATTATGGGGTGCCGTCTGATCCAGCGCGCGCCGCAGAAACTGTGCGACTATCAGAAAAATCAGAAAAGCAAGGAGTGCGGCAATGCCGATGCGCTCAGGATGACCTTTCAATCTCTCTCGGAGTTTTTGACTCAGCATGGATTATTTCCGGGAGATACGGAAAGCGATTGTGCGGGAAGTCATAGCCATGAAAAACCTTTTCTGAGCACCTATAAACCTTTTTCATGAATGGCAATAATCCGCACATTCGCCGTCTCATACCCTATTAAGACTAGGAATACCCTTTTTGCTTTGTGGTTAAACGGATCAAAGCGCCAAACAACCTAACTACATAGTCGGCAATCTTTTTATTGATCGGTGAAACCTTTTATATTTATACTGACATTAACCTTAATCTGCACAGGACGTAATAAGTATTATGCGAACCACAGACATTCTCAGCCTGTTTCAGCAACCCCCCAAAACCATATCCAAGGACGGCGCTCACTACGGGACTCCGTACCGGCACGGAGAAACCCCCCTCGGGGAAAATCTCGCCCAGGGCGAAGTCCCCACCAGCATCCGCAAGAGTTTTCGACGGCATCCAGACATCGAAGCCTTGAGCCTGCTGCCGGACGCTGACTCGTATAACCGACTCAACAACGACATCGCCATCCACGGCATCCAGGTGCCCATCATCCTCTGGCGCACCACCCGCATCACCAGCGATGAGCGGGTCATCACAGAATACATCATCGTCGATGGTTACCTGCGCTTGCGCGTCGCGGAAGATCTCAAAGTCCCGCTCGAAAGCATCCCATGGATCGTCAATGAGGACATCCAATCTCTGGATGACGCCCTCAACGTCGCTACACGACTCAAGATACACCGTTCACATTACAACGAATGTGAACGCAAGTATATGATCGGATTGCGCTACCTGCAGGAGAAGAATCGGGTTGGTGCTCCAGAAGGTAGCCAGAATGCACTAAAGCATGATCCAGAAGAATCGGGGTTAGAAGAAAACCAAATGCAGACTAACAATAATATGGCAAACGTTGCCACATTAAATTCCGCTGGACAGCAACACCTCACACTCACATCTGAGCGTATCGCCAAAGAACTTCAGCTATCCCCACGCTCTGTTAGGAATCATGCCAAAACCGCCAGGAACATCGAGATCGTCGTTGATGAGATCGTCGAGCGCTGGAAAGTCGGCCGCGCCAATGCCGTGCGCTGTTGCACACAACTTTATCTGGAGAAATACGACAAAAATGGCGCACCCGTCGATACCAGACAGGTTACCGCAGGCGACTGGGCACGTATTGATGTAGCCCCCGGTTGCCTCGATGGCTTCCCGCTGAAGGTCAAAACCAATAACGTCTATACCGGCAAGGAACTGGATAGCAACGCCCTCAGTCACTACCACGATGAGCGCGAGGCCGCGATCATTGAGGCTGTCCGCACTATCGTCACACCACCGCGCATGAAAAAAGACTATGTGGATTATGTCGATGTCTCATACACGGTAACCCCGAGCACACCGCAAGCGCAGATCGAACAGGACTACATCGCCAGGGAAGCCAAGTTCTTGAGGATGACCGTCGATTTGTCCCCAGAGGAATGCCAACAAGACCCCGAATGGGTCGCCTGGGACAAAGCCAAAAAAGAGCGTCTGATCGTTGTGCTCGAAAAAGCGGCGCTCACAGATCCCAACAAAGAGGAACGCCTGTACGCGCTCCGCTCTCTGGCACGCATGAACCACCCCTTGCCGACCGACGAGTTGGACGAAAAAGAGATGGAGATCATCCGGCGTAGCCGCGATATCCAAGACCCCCCTTCTCAGGAGTCCGCGCTGACACTACTCCGGGAAGCGGTCCCCCTGGACGCCGACTGGAAGCACTACTCCGAGACCGCACAACACTGGAGCAGGACCTTCCGGCAGTTCCGGGACGCACTCAATAATCTCGAAGACGCCACCGATGCCATGGTCACCGAGTCCAGAATGCTCCGCGATAAATATGACCGCGAAGAAATCGAGGGATTATCCACCTGGCAGGGACCCGAAGCGGTACGACTCAAAGAGGTCTTCCTGGAAATCGCGAAAGTGCTGGTCGATACCACGGCCAATCACCCCTATCTGGTGGTCAACCGCGACAGCAGCATCCAGAACCGCATCAAACAGATGGTCATTGAGGCATTCGACAATTTTGAGATCGCCGCCGCCGATACGGCTGGAGAAATCCGCGTATCAACCCGCTACCTCACCCATCGCAATAGCCGGAGCACAGACGCCCATTCCTGATACCACTCCCATGCAAGCCGCTTCAAAAACCACAACGTCCCTCACCATTGAACAGGAAAAGGCGTTGGCCAATACCGATTTTGCCCGGAGAATGAGACGGCGACAGTCGGTGTATGTCGCCTATGCCGGAGCCGGGAAAACCTTCATCATCCTGCGCACGGCGGAACGACTCGACGGTGAGGTTCTGATCCTTGCTTTCAATTCTGCCATCATCCGGGATCTGCAACCGAAGCTCCGCACGCTCGGCAACCGGGTACGCGGACTCACCAGCCACCAGCTCGCCCTGCAAAGCCTGCCCGACGATTTCCAGCGCG